>JBDWKL010000026.1 GCA_039973685.1 Hyphomicrobiales bacterium | reverse complement strand
ATCCTCTCAGACCAGCTATAGATCGTCGCCTTGGTGAGCCATTACCTCACCAACTAGCTAATCTAACGCGGGCACATCTATCAGCGATAAATCTTTCTCCCGAAGGACGTATACGGTATTAGCAGTCATTTCTAACTGTTGTTCCGTACTGATAGGTAGTTTCCCACGCGTTACTCACCCGTCTGCCACTCACCCGAAGGTGCGTTCGACTTGCATGTGTTAAGCCTGCCGCCAGCGTTCGTTCTGAGCCAGGATCAAACTCTCAAGTTGAAAATTTGATCTGACTTGTCGTACATTTGACGAGGACACACAGTATACAAACAAAGTTTGTATCGTTATGAACCGAAGTTCATAATGGTGTGTCACAAAAGAAACGTACGACCGTCAAAGTCATTGTGAACCAACGAATTGGTTCCGCAAGGCCTTCGCCGTCTACGTTTCTCTTTCTTCATATTCAATTTTCAAAGAGCTGATTTCTAACCTTTGCAAGTTGAGAAATCGTCCGATCAAATCGCTTGCGCTTTCTGATCGACCAAAGACCGCTTCCGCATTTGCGAGTGGTGTCTCTGTTTGGATGACCGAGTGTTTGGAGCGGTGTTGGCCGCCCCGTCGTTCGGTGAGCGGGTTATAGGCCGAGCATGGGTGAACTGTCAAACGCTTTTTCCAATTTTTTTCGAAAAAACTGCATTTTTTTTCCACACCCTGCCAAACCTGAGGATTTCCGCCATTTCTGTCTGAAATAAAAGGAGAAATGCACTGCACCATTTCCCCTAAGCCCAGAAAAGAACACATTATTTACACATGAATTTTGAATGCAGAATTCATAGTCATCAAAGGGGCATTTTTAGAGGGGAAAGACGAGCTATATATAGAGTGTTTTTCAGCATTAAATTTCAGCTAGTGAAGAAGAGCGAAATCGTGTAGTACATATTCCTGCGAATGACTGAGATGGAATTTGGGGGAGATTGAGATTACAGTCCTATGTGCCGCTTTATGTACAGACATGTAATCGACGCTATCTACGCAGCCTTATATGATAGATGAACCCACAACGATGTTATGAGCTCGAGTAAGGATCGCTTACACAACTCACCACACCTAAAGGCGCCCTCAATAAGACGCCCATAGAGAGAAATGCAAAACCAGCCTAATGACCGCAGAAAAAACCACCTCAACAAAAGCACCTTATAGCGACGATATAGAAGTGCTGCTTGGAAAGATGCCTGCTCTTTCTACAGAGAAGGGTAAATCTGGGCCGCCTGATACTCGGGATGTAAGTTTGCGTTGGTTAGCAGGCACTATCCTTACGGGCGTGACATCAATAGTTTTGATGGGCGGCGCGTTAATGGCTGCGGTTGATGGACAGATCTCTTTTTCATTCCCACAATTCAACAGTGGCACCGCTTCTGACGAACAAGCCGCAACAGCAAATGCAAGCACAGCGCAGTTCGCACAAAAGAGCGATCGCCCGCTTGTTGCAAAGCCTGAAACCAAAGAACAAAGCGTTTTAAGGCTCAGCACTCTTACAAGAACAGCCGAAGGCAATCATGTAAGAACCAGACCCTTTGCCCGCCTATCGGCCTCTTTAGGCAGGCGCGAAGGGGATCGCAATTTTGATATTCCAAACTTTGACCCGGTAACAATCTTCTCCGGCTCTTCTAAATTTCGCGAAAAAGGTGACGATGAGGTTCTTTATGAGAGCCAGGTCGACGATGAAATCGAAATTCGTGATATCGACTTCCCTTATAATGCGGCGGAAGTGCAAGCTGTTAGAGGTTTCTCTGATGAAGAAATCGAAGGACGCATTCGCCAACAACTTCCGGTTTTAAAAGCGTCACTTAATGATGGCACAATTCTCGCCCGCGCGGGTGCGATAGCCTATATCGACCCAAACCGCTTTAATCCTAGCGAAGAAAAAGAAGTAGCTGGGCCATTTGATGAACTCGTCGTTATTCGTTCCGAGAATGTTTCATCAGTCGGAAAAACCAACAATGTTGCCCGCCTTCCCTCTACGGATATCAGCAAGACAGTCGATATTAAAAAGAAACGGACAGTCTTCGGGCTGATCAAAGAAGATCTAGACCTCGTCGATAATGTTGATGGTGTGGTTGTCGCCCTACAAAAAGAGCTCGGACAAACAACACTTAATACCAATCACCGCGTAAGATTGAGCTACGCTGGTGGTCCAGACAAATCTATTCCTGATGTTTTCAGTGTCTATGAAGACGGGCGTCACGTTACATCCATCGCACGCGCAGATGATGGAACCTTTGTTCCTGCTCGCGAGCCTGTATCAGCGCAGGGGCTAAGAGAAGAGCCTAAGCTTCCAAGTTTCATAGCGAAACAAACAAGTACGTATCGTTCGATTTTTGAAACTGCCTTAAAACATGAAATACCACGTCCATTAATACGTGAACTCATTCGCATCTATGCTTTTGATGTTGATTTTAGACGGTCCACCAAAACAGCAGACAATATGGAAGTGTTTTATTCGCTCGACCCTAAAGATGAAAAAGCGACGGAAGATTCTGAAATCTTATACACCGCGCTTTCTCTGGATGGTGTGAAGCGTCGTTATTATCGCTTCAAGACAGGCGACGATAATGTTGTCGACTATTATGACGAGAATGGCCGTAGTGCGAAAAAGTTCTTGATGCGCCAGCCCGTTCCTCGCGCCAAGTTCCGCTCTAGCTTTGGTTGGCGACGCCACCCGATTCTGCGTACATCACGTTTGCATAAGGGCGTTGACTGGTCCGCTCCACGCGGAACACCTATCTTTGCAGCCGGTAACGGTGTGATTGAAGATGCTAAGTGGTTCTCTGGCTATGGCCGCTGGATCAAAATCCGTCATGCCAATGGATATAAGACCGGTTACGCGCATATGAGCCGTTTTGCAAAAGGCATGAAGTCTGGCGTGCGGGTGCGCCAAGGGCAGATCATTGGTTATGTTGGCTCAACAGGCTTATCCACCGGCCCTCACCTCCACTATGAAGTAATCGTCAATGGCCGCCATGTTGACCCGATGCGTATTCGTCTACCACGTGGTCGTGTGCTTTCTGGCAACGAACTTGCTGAATTTGAGCGTGAACGTGACCGGATTGATCAGTTGCTCAAAGAGCCTGATGACAATACCAGCCGAGACTTCGCATTCAACACAACAAATTAGATTCAGCCCACGTTCATTCCCACTCACTTAAGATAAGCTTGCCCGTCATATTAAGGGCAATCTCATTTTCTGGAGTTCATAATGATCAAATCAATTACCGCTTTACTTGCGGTCACAATCGCAACGACAGGCATTTCATCCGTCAGCGCGAAGCCTTTCAAACACAAATTTGGCGAATGGCGAGAATATAACAGCGCATGGCTTGGCGTTTGCCCCATAAAGCTAGAATCCGAAAAAGCAAAATTTGGCACCTATTATGATCATTGCTGGGCGGTTGCGGGATCAGCCGAGACAAACAGCATTGGATATCCCATCTATTCTTTTAGGTTTCATCGCCAGCGTGTGACTGGGGCAATGGAAATCTCATTTACATATGCCGGTGGCGATCAAACTAAGCTAGATAACTCCAGGCCTATGACCATGCAATTTGATGGTGGGTATGGAGCCAACTTGTCATTTTCAACATCATTGGAAACCCGATTTAACACAATCAATGAGTATTTCGTCAAAGACGAAACGCAAAAAAACTTCATTTTGAAAAACTTGCGCGAGCGCAATCATCTCAGCGTTTCTATTCCACTGACAACACCGCAAGGCGACAAGCATTCTAAATCGGTCAATATCTGGTTGAAGGGTGTGCAGGCGTCAGAAGAATTTATGAAAGCTTATGCCAACGCAAATCAGTGATTTTGAATGGTGTTCAAAAAACAAGAAGGGAAACCAAACTGGCATCCCTTCTTTCTGTCTCGTTAAGCTGCGACTTCTCGCAAGGTTGGTTTGAACATGAGGCGATCTGTGCCTGCAGTCACGCGCACGCGCGAACCATCCAAGATGTCACCAGCCAATATTTGATCGGCAAGCGGGTCTTGTACATAACGTTGTATGACGCGCTTTAAGGGTCTTGCGCCATAAGCAGGATCATAGCCTTTATCTGCCAACCAAGATTGTGCATCCTGATCAAGATCAAGGGTAATCTTCCGGTCAGCAAGCAATTTGGACAAACGCCCTAGCTGTATCTCGACAATCTTTGACATATGGGTGCGCTTCAAACGCTCGAATAAGACAATGTCATCAAGACGGTTCAAGAATTCAGGCCTGAAATGACCGCGCACAATACCCATGACGTCATCACGGACAACGGAAACATCTTCACTCTCACCTAGCCCCACAAGGAATTCAGCGCCAAGGTTTGATGTCATAATGATCAGCGTGTTTCTAAAGTCGATGGTACGCCCCTGCCCGTCAGTCAACCGACCTTCATCGAGCACTTGGAGCATAACGTTGAAAACATCTGGATGCGCTTTTTCAACTTCATCAAATAAGATGACTTGATAAGGACGACGGCGCACGGCTTCCGTAATCACGCCACCTTCCTCGTAGCCGACGTAACCAGGAGGCGCACCGATAAGGCGAGCAACGGAGTGTTTCTCCATGAACTCAGACAT
>JBDWKL010000025.1 GCA_039973685.1 Hyphomicrobiales bacterium | reverse complement strand
TGCGGGTCATGCTCGGCTTGTGCAGTGTCATAAACGGCTTTCATCGGACTTCTCCTGTTGCTTGGTGATGGTAGTTTTTATTTATACTGCCTTTAGTTGGCTTCTCATGCGCTCCACGAAAAACTCAACCGCCTTCTTCACTCGCGCAATGCCCGCCATGTCTTGGTGTTGCAGCATATAAAATGCGCGTTGGAAGTGGACTTTATCGGTCAAAATTGGCTTCAGCTCAGGGTGCGCTTTGGCAATGAACGACGGCAAAATGACAACACCCGCACCCATGCGTGCCCATTGAGTTTGGAGCAGAATGCTGGAGCTTGTTAAGTGCGGTGTGACATTGGGGCTGATAAGCGGAATGTAATTCAGCGCGTTGTCGTGAATGAGGTCAGGGATGTATCCAATGCCTCGCACATTCTTCAAGCAACCAATGTCGTGAATTTCACCAAAGCGCTCGGTGGCAAGGTCGGTGGTATACAAATACAAATCGTAATCCGCGATTTTTTGTACTTTCAATCGACCCGATTCAGGCGGTGAAACAGTGACAGCAATATCGGCTTCACGCTTTGATAGGCTGAAAATTCTAGGCAGTGAGACGAGCTGCAATTGAAGCTTCGGGTTTTGTTCGCAAAAATCAGTGGCAATCGGGGCCATCACGTAGTTTGCAACATCTTCAGATGCGCCAATACGCACAGCGCCCGTGATGCTGTCACTCTGGTCACCCACTTGGTCTGCAATGTGGATGGCTGTATTTTCCATCGCTTCTGCATAAGACACCAGTCGTGACCCTTCAGGCGTTAAGGCATACCCTTGCGGGCTACGGTTGAAGAGGCGCGTTGCGAGGTCTTTTTCAAGCTGGTCGATATGGCGCCCAACGGTAGACGTATCAAGCCCCAAATGCTTACCTGCCTGCGACAATCTATTGTGGCGAGCAACAGCCAAAAACACACGTACATGATCCCACTTCATTGGGCTTCTCCAGAGCAAAGCTAAGTTATGCAGAAATGCATAGTACTCATATTTCAGTTTGCAGCAACGCAAAACCGTTGTGTTTGTATTTCTTGTAGAATTTGCGGCAGTTTGGCCGTAAATTGCCGCTCACTAATAAACTAGGAACGGCGCAAATGGACTTTTCACTTTCAGAAGAGCAAACAGCAATTTTTGATATGGCGCGCAGCTATGCCAATGAGAAGATCGCGCCCAACGCCTTAGATTGGGAACAACGCGAGCATATGCCACGCGATGTACTCGAGGAACTTGCAGAACTCGGCATGGCATCAATTTATGTCGGCGAAGAATATGGCAGCGATCTTTCGCGCCTTGATGCAACGCTCATTTTTGAAGGCCTGTCTTACGGCTGCGCCTCAACGGCTGCGTTTTTATCCATCCATAATATGTGTGCATGGATGATTGATACGTTTGGCAGTGATGAGCTTCGTGCTGCGTGGTTGCCAGATATGGTGACGGCCAAGAAAATTTGCTCTTACTGCTTGACCGAACCGGGTTCCGGTTCAGATGCCGCGGCGCTGCGAACATCTGCTAAGAAAATGAACGATGGCTACGTGTTGAACGGCACTAAGGCTTTCATCTCTGGTGGTGGGTTTTCTGACCTCTATCTCTCAATGGTGCGAACGGGTGAAGATGGCGCCAAGGGTATTTCTGCTGTTCTGATTGAAAATGGGGAAGAGGGGCTAAGCTTCGGGGCTGTTGAAAACAAAATGGGCTGGCGCAATCAACCAACGTCGCAAGTTCAATTTGATGATTGCAAGGTGCCGCTCGAAAACCTGATGGGGCAGGAAGGCGATGGCTTTAAATATGCGATGGCGGGCCTCGATGGTGGCCGTTTGAATATTGCAGCTTGCGCCCTTGGTGCGGCACAATCTGCGTTTGATAAGACTGTGGCTTATATGGGCGACCGCAAAGCTTTCGGGAAATCGCTCACTGGTTTCCAAGCATTGCAATTCAAGCTGGCTGAAATGGAAACAGAACTCCAATCAGCGCGTACCTTCTTACGTCAAGCGGCATGGAAACTTGATAATAAAACGCCTGACGCCACCAAATTCTGTGCGATGGCAAAATTGAAAGTGACAGACGCCTGTTTTGATGTTGCCAATGACGCGCTTCAGCTACATGGCGGCTATGGCTATTTGACGGATTATGGTATCGAAAAAATCGTTCGTGATTTACGCGTCCATCAGATATTAGAAGGCACAAACCAGATCATGCGTATGATTATTTCAAGATCCGTTCTAGCAGAGCACCAAAATTAATGACCAATGACGTTTTGATTAGAAAAGAAGGCCTTGCCGGTCGCATCACGTTGAACCGTCCTGAGGCGCTTAATGCCCTTAGTTACGAGATGGTGACAGAGATTGAGAAGGCGCTGATTGCATGGCGTGATGATGCGTCCATTCGTTGTGTCATCATTGATGGGGTAGGTGAGAAGGCGTTTTGTGCAGGTGGTGACATTGATGAAATGTACCAAGCTGGCATTAAAGGCGATTATTCATTCTCGCAAAAATTCTTCACCGAAGAATACCGTCTTAACGCGATGATTGCCCATTATCCTAAACCTTATCTAGCCTTGATCCATGGCTTCGTCATGGGCGGCGGCGTTGGTGTTTCTGGCCATGGCTCTCATCGTGTGGTGATGTCATCTGCTAAAATTGCAATGCCTGAATGTGGTATCGGTTTGGTGCCAGATGTTGGCAGTACCCACTTGCTTGCAAATGCGGGGGGCTATCTTGGTGAGTTCCTCGGCATGACCGGATACCGCATGAATGCGGCGGATGCGATCTTGGCAGGGTTTGCAGATGCCCATATTCCAGATTCTGCTAAGGACGGTCTCATCGAAGCAATTTGCGATACAGGTGATTTGAGTTTTGTGGAAACCTTTGAAACGGAACCAGAGGCCGACACGCTATCTTCTGTATTGGAAGCGATTGATTTGGTGTTCACCCGCCGTGACACAGCTGAAATAATCGAGGCGTTGGAGGCATCAACCGATGATTGGGCCATTGCCGCTCTTAAAGCAATGAAACGCAATGATCCGCTTGCGCTTGAATGCACCTTGCAATTGGTTCGCCGTGCCCGCGTCAACAACTCTGTTGAAGCTGCCCTTGCCGGAGAATATGGCTTTACCTCGCTTGCTATGGAATACGGAAATTTCCTAGAAGGGGTGCGAGCTGCCATTGTTGATAAAGACAGAAACCCGAAATGGAAGTATGGAACATTTGAGGATGTTCCAAACGAGATAATTGAAAAAATGCTAGCTTCTGCATAAGAAGCATTGGGAGGAATAATGGCAAATATTGGTTTTATTGGCCTTGGAAATATGGGCGCGCCTATGGCCGCGAACCTTGCGGCTGCTGGCCATACGGTAACCGGCTTTGATGTGACGAACGTTGCAATCGAAGGCGTGACACTGGCTGATAGCGCGGTTGCTGCAACTGAGGGGCAAGACGTGGTTGTGACCATGCTGCCAAACGGGGTGATCTTGCAAGCTGTCTACAAAGACATTGTGTCAGCTGCAAAAGCGGGCGCGTTGCTGATTGATTGTTCTACCGTGGATGTTGATAGCGCGAAGAAAGCGCACGATGCTGCAAGTGCTGCTGGTCTGCTTAGTGTTGATGCACCTGTTTCAGGTGGGGTCGGTGGTGCTGCCGCTGGCACGCTTACTTTTATGGCTGGTGGTTCTGACGCTTCGATCGCCGCGGCTCAATCAATCCTAGATGTGATGGGCGGCAAGATCGTTCATTGTGGTGAGGGTGGTGCGGGCCAAATGGCGAAGATTTGCAACAACATGGTGCTTGGTATTTCCATGATTGGTGTTTGCGAAGCCTTTAACATGGCAGACAAACTAGGCCTCTCGCGTGAAGCGATGTTTGATGTAGTCTCAACCTCTTCAGGTTCTTGCTGGTCCATCAATACCTATTGCCCAGCACCGGGCGTTGGTCCTACATCACCATCAGATAATGATTATCAACCGGGTTTTGCAGCCGAGTTGATGTTGAAAGATTTGAAGCTTTCACAACAAGCTGCAGAGCTTGTAGATGCTGCAACGCCTATGGGTGCACGTGCCACAGAAATTTACGACCAGTTTGTCGCGAATGGTGGGCAAGGCAAAGACTTTTCGGCAATGTTGCTTGCTTTGGCAAACATGCAACGTGACGGCTAACTTAAATTAAACTGAATGCAATTGGCCCTGAGTGGTCTTGGAGAATAAAATGAAACAAATCGGACACTTTATAAACGGCCAAGAAGTCGCTGGTAGCGGACGCAAGGCGGATATCTTCAACCCAGCAACGGGTGAAGTTGAAGCACAAGTTGCCCTCGCCACGAATGAAGAAATGGCGGAAGCTGTTGCTAAAGCCAAAGAAGCACAACCAGCATGGGCTGCAACAAACCCACAACGCCGTGCGCGCGTTTTGATGCGGTTCGTTGATCTTCTTCACCGCGACATGGACAAGCTTGCTGAAGCACTTTCACGCGAGCATGGTAAAACAATTCCAGATGCAAAAGGCGACGTAATCCGTGGTCTTGAAGTGGCTGAATTCTGCATCGGCGCACCGCATCACCTCAAAGGTGAATACACAGACGGCGCAGGTCCGGGCATCGACATGTATTCCATGCGCCAAGCGCTTGGTGTTGTTGCAGGCATCACGCCTTTCAACTTCCCTGCGATGATCCCAATGTGGAAATTCTGTCCTGCAATCGTTTGCGGTAATGCCTTCATCTTGAAACCATCAGAGCGCGACCCGTCTGTTCCAATGATGTTGGCAGCATTGATGACAGAGGCTGGCCTTCCAGACGGCATTTTGCAAGTGGTGAATGGTGACAAAGAAAGCGTTGATGCAATCCTTGACCATGAAGAGATCATGGCGATTGGCTTTGTTGGTTCAACACCAATTGCGCAATATATCTATTCTCGCGGTTGCGCCAATGGTAAGCGCGTCCAGTGTTTTGGCGGCGCGAAAAACCACGCCATCATTATGCCAGATGCGGATATGGATATGGTGTCTGATGCAATGGTTGGTGCTGGTTACGGTGCTGCTGGTGAACGTTGTATGGCGATCTCAGTTGCCGTGCCTGTTGGTGAAGATACAGCCGACCGCTTTATTGACGCGATGATCCCAAAAATTGAAGCGCTCAAAGTTGGCCCTTATACAGCCGGTGACGATGTTGACTTCGGCCCGCTTGTAACAGGCGACGCGAAGACGCGTGTTGAAGGTCTCGTTCAAAGTGGTGTCGATGCAGGTGCAAAGCTTGCTGTTGATGGTCGTGGTTTCAAAATGCAGGGCTATGAAGACGGTTTCTTCGTTGGTGCCTCGCTGTTTGATAATGTCACCAAAGACATGGACATCTATAAGCAAGAAATCTTCGGTCCAGTGCTTTCAACCGTACGGGCCCAAAGCTACGAAGAAGCTCTCAGCCTTGCGATGGACCACGAATATGGCAACGGCGTTGCAATCTTCACCCGCGATGGTGATGCCGCGCGTGATTTCGCCAACCGTATCAATATCGGCATGGTCGGCATCAACGTGCCAATTCCTGTGCCGCTTGCTTATTATACATTCGGCGGTTGGAAAGCCTCAGGTTTTGGTGATTTGAACCAGCACGGTCCAGATTCATTCCGCTTCTACACACGGACAAAAACGGTAACGAGCCGTTGGCCTTCTGGCGTGAAAGAGGGTGCCGAATTCGTTATTCCAACGATGAAATAAGCACCTTTCGCACATTACAATAGTTGCAAAAATGCCTCGATTTTTATCGAGGCATTTTTTTGTTCGAAATTGAGCTTTATCAACAATCTGCTCTCTTGACTGTCTCAGCCTTAAAACGTAATAACATAACAAATGTTATAAAGTTACAAGGTCTGACGAGGCAAGAAATATGTTCAGTAAAAAAACTATCCTGGCTGCTCCATTGGCAGCCTTAATGCTCACCACAGCATCAATCAACTTAGCCCACGCGCAAGCAGGCATCTTTGAGGTTATCCACCCTGATGTGACTAAAGGCGAAATAGAGCTCGAGTTCTTGAACGGTATCGGGCTCAACAACGTAGAAGATGGTGATGAGCGTTCCGTTCATGAGTTTGCTATTGGTTACGGGATTACAGATTACTGGAAATTTACGGCAGCGTTCGAAGTCGCAAACCCTCGCGGTGGAAGCGCCGAAGTGGAAGCAATTGAGTTAGAAAACTTAATTATCTTGCCATTTTTCGGTGGTGGTCATGATGATGAAAAGAAGCACGACCATGACAAAGAGAAAGGTGTAGAGGATGATGATGATCATCATGCACCATTTACACTTGGTTTTTATACCGCACTTGAAATCCCAACTGATGGTGGCATCTCAGAAGGTGGCATTGAATTCGGTCCTGTTTGGGAAGCCGAAATTGGGAAATTAGAATGGGTTGGTAACCTCTTGGTTGAAGCGCCTTTCAGTGAAGGTGATCCGGGCATTGCCTATGCTTCACAATTGATCCTTCCAATTAATGACAGTGTTGGCATTGGTGTCGAAAACTTTGGTGAGTTTGAAGGCGCGTTTGGTAGCGGTGGAGACGATGAACACTTCGCTGGACCAGCGGTCTATTTTAGCCATGAACTTTCCAATGGTCACGTGATCGAACCACGTGCGGCAGTTCTATTTAATCTGAGTGAAAGCCCAACTAATGCGGTCTTCTCATTCAATCTGGAATATAAATTCGGCGGCTAAATTGGTTTTCCCCAAAATCAATCGTCGATAAATGAGGCGGTGTGTCATGCGCGTGACACACCGCTTTTTTGTTCCTGGGTCATTTCCTCGGGTCATTATTCCCCCACATCATTATTTGATGCAAAAAAAATGGCACTCCGGTTTTGACCAGAGTGCCATTCTTGCTTTGAGTTATCTTCCTTAAGACTGGGGGGCAGACTTAAGCAAGATCAAAGCGATCTGCATTCATTACTTTGTTCCAAGCAACGATGAAGTTCGTGGTGAACATCTCATTCGCATCAGACTGAGCATAGGTTTCTGCGATTGCCCGAAGCTGCGAGTTGGATGTAAAGACAAGGTCAGCACGTGTGCCTGTGAATTTAACGGCACCAGAAGCGCGGTCTTTTCCTTCAAACGTTTCCTCACTTGCATCTGTTGATGACCAAGTTGTCGCCATGTCCAAGATGTTCACAAAGAAGTCGTTTGAGAGTGTGCCGACATTATCTGTCAAAACACCAGCAGTAGAACCGCCCGCATTGGCACCAAGTACACGAAGACCGCCAACAAGCGCTGTCATTTCTGGTCCAGAAAGACCGAGGAGGGCAGCTCTATCAACCAACAAGGATTCAGTTGAGCGTGGGTCTTTGGTTTTGTTGTAGTTACGGAAACCATCAACCTTTGGCTCAAGTACACTAAAGCTATCGACGTCGGTTTGCTCTTGTGTTGTGTCAGTACGGCCCGCTGTAAATGGAACAGAGCTACCTGAAGCTTTTTCAATCGCTGCATTACCTGCAAGAACGATCAAATCTGCCAAAGATACTTTTGTGCCAGATGCATTGAACTCAGCTTGAATACCTTCAAGGGCTGCAATCACATCACCCACATTGGATGACGTATTGATGTCCCAATCTTTTTGTGGTGCCAAACGAATGCGCGCACCATTAGCACCGCCGCGTTTGTCTGAACCACGGAATGTTGAGGCAGATGCCCAAGCCGTGTTCACCAACTGACCAACACTGAGGCCACTGCCGAGAATTTTCTCTTTAAGTGCTGCAACATCAGCGTCATTGATCATTGCACCTTCATGGGCAGGTACTGGATCTTGCCAGATCAATTCTTCACTTGGCACTTCATCGCCGAGGTAAAGATTGATTGGGCCCATATCGCGGTGAGTAAGTTTGAACCATGCGCGAGCATAGGCATCAGCAAACTCATCTGGGTTATCAAGGAAGTGCTGCGAAATTTTCGCGTAATCAGGGAAAATCTTCAGCGCCATATCAGCTGTTGTCATCATCAATGGCTGGGTTTTCGATGCATCGTGCGCCTTTGGTGATTCTGGTGCACCTTGGCCAGCGACAGGTTGCCACTGAACGTGACCCGCTGCACTTGTGACTTGTTCCCAATCGTAGCCGAGAAGAACTTCGAAATATTCCATGTTCCACTGGTTCGGTGTTGGTGTCCAAGCGCCTTCAAATCCGGCTGTTGTTGTGTCGTCACCCTTGCCTGAACCATGTGAGTTAAGCCAACCAAAGCCACCATTTTCCATTGGTGCGCCTTCAGGCTCAACGCCAACTGCGTCTTCTGGGCCAGCGCCGTGGCCTTTACCGAATGTGTGACCACCAGCAACAAGAGCAACCGTTTCATAGTCATCCATTGCCATACGTGAGAATGTGTCACGAATGTCGAAAGCTGATTTGATTGGGTCAGGATTGCCGTCTGGGCCTTCTGGGTTCACGTAGATCAAACCCATTTGAACTGCTGCAAGCGGTGTAGCAAGATCGCGCTCACCAGAGTAGCGGCTGTTTGGGTTGTCTGTTGGCGCAAGCCATTCAGTTTCTGAACCCCAGTAGATATCTTCTTCTGGTTCCCAAATGTCTTCACGACCGCCAGCAAAACCGAACGTTTTAAAGCCGCATGTTTCCATAGCAACGTTACCAGCAAGGATCATGAGGTCAGCCCATGAGATTTTGTTGCCGTATTTTTGTTTGATCGGCCAAAGAAGACGGCGTGCTTTATCAAGGTTGCCGTTATCAGGCCAAGAATTCAAAGGAGCAAAACGCTGTGTGCCTGTGCTCGCGCCACCACGACCATCATAGGTGCGGTATGTACCAGCACTGTGCCATGCCATGCGAACCATCAGGCCTGCGTAAGTACCAAAGTCAGCAGGCCACCAGTCTTGGCTTTCTGTCATCATTGTTGCCAAGTCTTGTTTCAGTGCTTTGAGGTCAAGACTTTTGAAAGCCGCTGCATAATCAAAATCAGCATCAACAGGGCGCACGCCTGGTGCGTTTTGGTTGAGGACTTTGAGGTTTAGCATTTCAGGCCACCAGCGCTGATTCGCTGTGGTCCCAGCTGCCGCGTGCATTACTGGGCACTTACCTTTGCCGTCGGTTGTCATGTCGTTCATTTTGGCTCCAACTCCAGAATATTAGGGGTTATGTGCGCATTCGCGCGAATTTGTTTGTGCTATCCATAGGATATAGGGGGTCTCTTTTCAGTTGATAAGAGCCTCAATCACCTTATTGACATAACAATATTTATTCATAAGTTGAATTTGTATTTTCTGATTGTTGATATAAGTTTTTCTTATGAAGAATATGACGCTGAAACAGTTCCGATATTTTGAGGCCGTCGCTCGGTTTGGCCACTTTGGCCGTGCAGCGGATGCGTCGGCTATTTCCCAACCTGCATTGTCTATGCAAATAAAAGAGTTGGAAGACGTCCTTGGTTCGCCGTTGTTTGAACGGGCAGCAAGGCAGGTCCGTCTAACTGGCTTTGGTGAAGAGTTTGCCGTCCGCGTTCGCGAGGTTTTGCGTTCTGTTGATGAGATTAGTGATCTAGCGCAATCCATGCAGGACGGTGTCATTAGCAAATTTCGGTTGGGTGTCATTCCAACCATCGCCCCTTATTTATTGCCGCGCATTATTGGCACATTGAATGACGCGCACGCGGGCATTGATCTTCACATTCGTGAAACACAGACGGATACGCTCATCGAGGAATTGAAAGAAGGGCTGATTGATGCCGCACTTCTTGCACTGCCAATCTCAGAACCGTCCCTTGCTGAAAAAGCACTGTTTGACGAGGATTTCGTTTTGATCCGCCCTGAATGCGATGCGGACCTTCCCGTGCCCAACAGCGAGACGCTTAAGAAGATGCGATTATTGCTGCTAGAAGAAGGCCATTGTTTTCGCGACCAAGCACTCTCGTTTTGCAACGTAACATCAAAAGAACTGCGGGCAGGTATGGATGGCAGCTCGCTCTCCACTTTGGTGCAGATGGTGAGTGCTGGTATTGGCGTAACGCTTATCCCAGAAATGGCAGTGCCTGTTGAAACCCGCGCAACGCCCGTTCACGTCTGTCGATTTACCGCCCCCAAACCGAGCCGAACAATTGGGATGGTATGGCGCAAAAGCAATCCGCTGTTTGAACAGATTGAAGATGTTGCAAGGTTGGTCGGTGAGGCGGTTGAAGCGTAGCGTAAATTTAAGCCACTGTCGCAGGCAATTCCAAGAACCCACGAAAGCGGACCCGTGGTGAGCGCTTGTAATGATCATGCACTTGATAATTAGGGAACCTTGCTAAGAACCGTTCAATCGCGATCTTGCCTTCAAGCCGTGCCAGCGAAATACCCGCACACACATGTGGACCAGAGGCAAAGGACAAATGCCGGTTCGGTGTTCGGCCAACGTCAAGGCGTTCAGGATCGTAAAACTGATCAGGGTCGCGGTTCGCCGCTCCAATACATAGGGTCAGCAATGTGCCAACTGGCATATCAACGCCGCCAATGGTGACAGGTTCAACCACACGCCGATTGCCGAGCTGGTTCGAGCTTTCAAACCGCAGCACTTCTTCAACGGCTGATGGGGTGAGGGAAGGGTCGTTGATCAGCCGCTCTTTTTCCTCAGGCCAATGACGAAACAATTCGAGCGCATTGCCAATTAGGTTTGTGGTTGTCTCGTGGCCTGCGTTGAGGATGAAGATGCAATTGTGCAAAAGCTCTTGCTCATTCAGCGTCTCGCCGTTCTGCCCAAGGATAAGCCGGGTTAAAACATCCGTTGCCGGATCGCCTAATTTCGCTCTGCGTGCGGCAATCAATTCTCTCAAATATGCGCAGAACTCGGTGACTGAACGGTTGCCCCATTCTGCGGCTTCCGGTGATACAGTTGGCTCCAACCCGCCCAAGATGGCGAGCGACCAATCGCGCAACGGTGCTCGGTCTTCGCGAGGGACATCAAGCAGGTTGCCGATGACTTCAATAGGAATGGCAGCCGCAAAGTCGTCGATCAGGTCTACTTCGCCTTTGTCTGCCATTTTGTCCAAGAGGTCGTCGACCAATTCAACCAGCGCCCCTTCCATATTCGCAATCGCGCGCGGGGTGAGGGCGCCGACGATGATTTTACGCACAAAGGTATGTAAGGGCGGGTCATTGAAAATCAAGCTGGTGGTGTGGTGCTCATAAAGCGGGCTGTCGCCGAATTTCGGTTTGAACTCGACCTTCTTGTCTGACGAGAATTTCTTGGTGTCTTTATAAACATCGCTCAAGTCTTGGTGCTTTGAGAGAAAGTAAGACCCATCAGGGCATAACTTGACCGGATCGCTCTCCCTTATTGCTCGATAGACTGGATAAGGGTCGGAAACAAAATCCATCCCCAATTTCTTCGGATCAAATTTTTCAAGATCCATGCACCCCTCCTGCCAATCCCATTTGATATAAATACCTTATAGCCTCACTGTAAAAAGCCAATGAAAATGTCAGATTGTTCAACGAGGTGGAAATTGCGAGGGGACTAAACCCATTTTCTCGATGATGTGATTGGTTGAATGACCTCGACAGGGCTAATGTGATGAGGAGACAAAGAGAAGGCGGAGACACATGGCAAGCATTTTAGATCGTATAAAGAGCGCTCGTTCCACATCAATCAGCGCGGTAGTGCTTGGCATGTTGGCCGTTGGTGCAATGGCGACAACGTCGGCTTATGGCTTAACAGCGAAAGACGGCAAGCCCGCAACTGAAGAAGCCGCACCTCAAGCAGGTGAGCAAAAAGCACCCCAACCAAATACGCGCAAGCAGGTTCGTGAAGGTTCAATGACCGTCCCCCATCTGCGCGACATCGTCAAACGTTTGGATGAAAAGGCGCAGGAACCTCGGCCCGGCACCTTCTTAATGGTGGTCAATGATTTCGAAGTGCTCATCGTAACGGCTGCGCAGGCAAACCGGATGCGTATTATGGTGAGGGTTCGCAGTGCTGAAAACTTGACCAAGGAAGAATTGATACGCATCTCTCAAGCCAATCTCGATGCTGCCCTTGATGCGCGTTATGCCATTGGTCGTGGCGTCTTATGGGCAGCTTACGTTCACCCGCTTTCAACACTACACCCCGCCCAGTTCATTGAGGCTATTGGCTCAACGGTGAATTTAGCTGCAACCTATGGCACAGCTTATTCATCCGGCCAATTGCTCTATGGCGGCGGCGATAGCCGCGGAATCATTGGACGCAAATTGATTGATCAATTGATTAAAAAAGGGCGCCCAATCTAAAGGCATTGCCTAACTTATTAGCGTAAAGGCCATTAAGCCTGCACAAATTTTATGCAATTGCACAATGCGTTTGCAATAGTGCATTTTTATTGTGCAGCCCTGTTGAGCCTGCCTTAATTCTAGTCTTTAACCTCCTTCAGTAATGAAAGAAGGATGGTTTTTATGATCGATAGTGGGGATACAGCTTGGATTTTGACAGCGACAGCGCTTGTCTTATTCATGACGTTGCCAGGCTTGGCGCTTTTTTACGCAGGCTTGGTACAATCTAAAAATATTTTGTCTGTACTGATGCATTGTATGGCAATTGCCTGCCTTGCCTCTGTGCTTTGGGTGATTGCTGGTTACAGCATGGCATTTAGCGAAGGTTCGGCATGGGTCGGCGGCCTTTCAAAGGCATTCTTGAGCGGCGTCACGCGCTCCTCAGAAAGCGGCACCATCCCTGAGACCTTGTTCGTCATGTTCCAGATGACGTTTGCAATCATCACACCTGCCTTGATGGTAGGTGCTTATGTTGAGCGTATTAAATTCTCAGCAGTCCTTTTGATTTCTGGTCTATGGATCCTAGCAATCTACGCACCTGTTACCCACTGGGTATGGGGCGGCGGCTGGTTGGCTGAAATGGGCGTCCTTGATTTTGCAGGCGGCATTGTTGTTCACGTAACAGCTGGTGTTTCTGCTCTTGTGATTGCATGGCAAGTTGGTCCACGCGCTGGTTTCCCAGAAAACGTAAAACCGCCTCATGCACCTTGGATGGTGATGGTTGGTGCGGCGATGCTATGGGTTGGCTGGTTCGGCTTTAATGCTGGTAGTGCCCTTTCTGCTGGTGCAGATGCTGGCATGGCAATGTTGGTAACACACCTTTCAGCAGCTGTCGGTTCACTCGTATGGATGGTCATTGAATGGGTTCGCTTTGGTAAGCCAAGCCTTGTTGGTATCGTAACAGGTACAATTGCTGGTCTTGCAACCATCACACCGGCCTCCGGTTATGTTGGTCCTGCGGGCGGTATCGCTCTCGGTCTTGCTGGCGGTATCATTTGTTACCTTGCTGTTGATCTTGTTAAACGCAAAATCAAAATTGATGATTCTCTCGATGTGTTGGCCGTTCACGGTATCGGCGGCGCAGTCGGCACGCTTCTCGCTGCAGTTTTTGCTGCCGCAGCATTCGGCGGTGTTGGTCTTGGTGAAGCAACAATGGGCTCACAATTCTACGTGCAAACCGTTGGTGTGCTTGCAACAGCTGTATTCTCCGGCGTGGTAACGTTGATCATTTGCTACATTGCAAAAGCCACAACAGGCTTGCGTGCAAGTGATGATGCTATCATCGAAGGTCTCGATTTTGCCGAACACGGCGAAAACGGCTACAACAAGTAAACCGATTTCACGGAAGGGAATTGTTATGAAGTGGATTGTGGCAGTTATTCAACCCCATCGCTTGGACGCTGTGCGCGAAGCATTGGTTGACATCAATATTCAAGGCCTGACTGTAACTGAGGTCAAAGGCTATGGACGCCAAAAAGGGCACACAGAAGTTTATCGCGGTGCTGAGTACCAAATAAACTATGTGCCAAAGCTAAAGCTGGAAATTGCAGTGGCTGGTGATCAAGCTGACCGCGCTGTTGAGGTTATTGCTTCAGCGGCTCAAACAGGCAAAATCGGCGACGGCAAGATCTTTGTTGTCGACCTTGAGAGCGCTTTGCGTATTCGTACAGGCGAAACAGGCTCTGAATCGCTCTAAGCGGTTGGTCTATTTTGAACACGAAAAGCCCTGACTTTGGTCAGGGCTTTTTTTGTGCGCGATGGAATGAACAGGCTAGGGCTTAAAAACTCAAAACCATTTTGCTGTCGCCACCTTTTGATGTGGCAGGCTAACTCTTTTCTTCTCACTCCATATGCTGCTAAAAACGAGGGGAGGATAGAGGAGGAATTAAATGTCTAAAGGTCATGATCGTTCGCCAATAAATGGTCTATCACACGTTAAAGGTGATGAGAGCGAACCGCTTTTAGAACTGACAATCCCTGCCTTGCTCGCTGATACAGTCGCGAAGTTTGCAGACCGGGAAGCTGCTATTTTCTCAAGCCAGAATATCCGTTGGACCTATGCTGAGTTTGCTCGTCAAGTAGATCACCTAGCTGGTGGTTTGGTGCAGCTTGGTTTTAAGAAAGGTGAGCGCGTCGGCATTTGGTCGCCCAATCGCTATGAGTGGCTGCTCGCCCAATTTGCAACGGCGCGTGTTGGTGTCATCCTCGTCAATATCAACCCAGCTTACCGCGTGTTCGAACTTGAATATGCACTCAATAAAGTTGGCTGTAAGGGGTTGATCTTAGCGCCAGCATTCAAGACTTCAAACTATTGCGCCATGCTCCAAGAAATAGCGCCAGAACTTGCCTCAAAGGGTGAGGGTGCGTTGATGGCTGAAAAATTGCCAGAACTGAAAACGGTTATCTGCCTTGGTGATGATGTGCCAGCAGGCATGATCGCGTTTGATACCGTGATGGAGATGGGTGACGGCGTTGCCTCAACCACATTGGATACGATCACCCGAGACCTTGATTGTGATGATCCAATCAACATCCAATTTACAAGCGGCACAACGGGCTTGCCAAAAGGCGCTTGTTTGACCCACCGCAATATCGTCAACAACGCGAATTGCGTGGTGGGTGCGATGGAATTCAGCGAAGCAGACAGGCTTTGCATTCCAGTGCCGTTTTATCATTGCTTCGGCATGGTCATGGGCACGCTTGGGTGCGTCACGAAAGGGGCCACAATGGTGGTGCCAAGTGAGGGCTTTGAACCATTAGCCACCCTTGATGCTGTCCAGCAAGAAAAGTGCACAGCGCTCTACGCCGTGCCGACAATGTTCGTTGCTATGTTGGAGAGCGACACCTTCAGTTCCTACGATCTAAAAAGCCTACGCACAGGCATTATGGCGGGTGCGCCTTGCCCGATTGAGGTGATGAAGAAGGTGCAAGAAGACATGCACATGACAGGCGTCACAATTGCTTATGGCATGACGGAAACAAGCCCCGTATCATTCCAGAGTAATGTCGATGATCCTGTTTCCAAACGGGTGTCTTCGGTAGGCCGCATTCATCCGCATGTTGAGGTGAAAATCATCGATGAAGAAGGCGCGATTGTACCCGTTGGTGAGCAAGGTGAATTGCTGACCAAAGGCTATTCCGTGATGCGCGGTTATTGGGCGGATGAAGAACAAACAGCGGCTAGTATCGATGCCGATGGTTGGATGCACACAGGCGACTTCGCGAGGCTGGACGATGAGGGTTACTGCAATATCACAGGCCGCCTCAAAGATATGATCTGCCGTGGCGGTGAAAACATCTATCCGCGTGAAGTTGAGGAATTTCTCTATACCCACGATGCGGTATCACAAGTGCAGGTGTTCGGCATTGCAGATGAGAAATACGGTGAAATTTCTGTCGCGTGGATCATCACCAAACCCGATACCTCATCGAGCGAGCAAGAGATCAAAGATTATTGCAAAGGCAAAATCGCCCACTACAAAATGCCAGCCCACGTGCGCTTTGTGGATGAGATACCGATGACGGTAACGGGCAAACCACAAAAGTTCATCATGCGCGATAAGATGATGGCAGAACTTGGTATTGCGGCGATTGAAACGGCTTAAATGCTGCGGGCTTTTATGAGCGCGTCGCGGGTTTCTAACCGTTTGATGTAGGCCTGAATATTGGGCTTGTCAGATGCGTCGCCGCCAAAGCGAACGGCGGCCATGGTTGCATGGCCCGTCATAATTTCTGCCGCACTAAAATCACCTGCCAGATAGTCGCGACCTTCGAGCGCTTGTTCCACTGCACCCAGCATATTGGTGAGCAGCTTGGTTGCGCGTTTGACGTTGGTTTCATTGCGTCGCTCTGGTGAGAGCAGTAAGGTCTCGACCACAATTGTGTTCACAGGCGGCATCAACATGCCTTCCGCAAAATGGATCCATTGCAGGGCTGCTGCATAGTCCGCGTTGTTCTTTGCAGGCATCAAACGACCATCCGCATGACGCTCTAAAATGTATTGAACGATGGCGCCTGATTCATAAAGGATGATGTCACCATCTTCCAGCGCAGGCACACGGCCAAGGGGGTGTTTTGCGAGATACTCAGGCGAGCGCATGGATGGATTGCCAAGTGCATGTTTTTCAACCTCGTATTGAAGGCCCAACTCTTCCAAAAGCCACAAAATTCGAACGGAACGTGTTTCTGGTGCGTGATAGACTTTCAACATTTTAATGCTCGCTAACCTAATGCCTTCATGTGATGGATAATGTGGTCTTCCATGAAGCTTGAAATAAAGAAATAACTGTGGTCATAGCCCTCTTGCATGCGCAAGGTGAGGGGATGATTGTTTGCATCACAGGCTTCTTGCAAAAGCTCTGGCCGCAACTGCTCCGCCAAGAAATTGTCACCTGTTCCTTGGTCCACCAAAATGTTCAAGCGTGTGTCGCCTTCAAACGAGCCAACCAAAGCGCAAGCATCATGTTCCTGCCATTTGGCTTGATCACTGCCCAAATATCCGCCGAGCGCTTTGTGGCCCCACGGCACTTGTGACGGTGCAACGATGGGTGCGAAGGCGGAGACTGATTTATATTGATCAGGATTTTTGAGCGCGATGGTCAAAGCGCCATGCCCGCCCATTGAATGGCCGAAGATACCAGCGCGAGACGCATCAACTGGAAGCTCAGCATTCACGAGCATTGGCAGTTCCTGCGTGATGTAATCATACATGCGGTAGTGCTTGGCAAAAGGTTCTTCCGTCGCATTTACATAGAAGCCAGCAGCAAGACCGAAGTCATAAGACCCATCAGGATCATCTGCCACACCGTCACCACGCGGGCTGGTATCTGGAGCGATAATGGCGACACCGTGTTTTGCTGCATAAGCCTGAGCGCCTGCCTTCTGCACGAAGTTCTCATCCGTACAGGTAAGGCCAGAAAGCCAATAAAGAACAGGAACAGGTCCGCTCTCTGCTTGTGGTGGCAGGTAGGCTGCAAAAATCATCTCGCAATTGCACGCGGTTGATTGATGCGAATAGCGAAGCTGACGCCCGCCGAAAGATTTGACTTCAGATAGTAGCGTCAGTGCCATTTTATTCTCGTTTCTCTTCTTAGAATTCTACAACGCCACGAATGCTCTCGCCTGAACGCATCAGATCGAAACCTTTGTTGATGTCATCAAGCGGCATGGTGTGCGTGATGAGTGGATCGATTTGGATTTTGCCTTCCATGTACCAATCAACGATTTTTGGAACGTCTGTGCGACCTTTTGCGCCACCAAATGCTGTGCCGCGCCAGTTACGGCCTGTTACGAGTTGGAACGGACGGGTTGAAATTTCTGCGCCTGCAGGAGCCACACCAATAATGATCGATGTGCCCCAACCTTTATGGCAACACTCAAGCGCTTGGCGCATAACATCCACATTGCCGATGCACTCAAATGAGTAGTCTGCACCGCCCTTTGTAAGGTCTACAATGTAAGGAACAAGATCGCCTTCAAGCTCAGCTGGATTGACGAAATGTGTCATGCCGAATTTCTCGCCCCATGCCTTACGCGCAGGGTTGAGGTCGACGCCAACAATCATGTTAGCGCCAGCAAGCTTCGCGCCTTGGATTACGTTGAGACCAATGCCGCCAAGGCCGAAAACAACCACATTGTCGCCAGGCTGCACTTTTGCTGTGTTGATCACAGCGCCAATGCCAGTGGTAACGCCGCAACCGATGTAACAAATCTTATCAAACGGCGCGTCTTCACGTACTTTCGCAAGGGCAATTTCAGGAATGCAAGAATGCTCGGCAAAGGTTGATGTGCCCATATAGTGATGGATCTTTTCACCGCCAGCAGAAAAGCGTGACGTGCCATCTGGCATAACGCCTTGGCCCTGTGTTTCGCGGATTGATTGGCAAAGATTGGTTTTGCCCGATGTGCAATAATCGCACTCACGACATTCTGGTGTGTAAAGCGGGATCACATGGTCGCCTTTTTTAAGGCTCGTTACACCCTTGCCAACATCAACCACAACGCCTGCACCTTCGTGGCCGAGGATGGCTGGGAAAATACCTTCAGGGTCAGCACCTGAAAGCGTGAATTCGTCCGTGTGACAAATGCCTGTCGCTTTCATTTCAACAATGACTTCACCTTCACGAGGTCCATCCAAATTGACGGTTGTTACCTCAAGTGGTTTGCCTGCTTGAATAGCAATCGCTGCGCGTGTTTCCATGATTTGATCCTAGGTAGTTCGGTGTTTTTTTCGATTTCTACACGGATATAGAAAACAGGCAATCAAAAAGAATGAGGCCAATCCATCGAAATAGTTGGGACGAGATTAAACTTAATCGATTTTGCAAAACCGCAGCTTTCCCGCTGATCGATAAACAGCTAGAGAGGGACGAAGCATATTTGTGGGAGGAATACAGATGTCAGATACATTTCGCGCAGTCGTAACCCGTGAGACAGAAGACGGGAAGGGCGTTTCAGCGCTCGAAGAAATCAACAAGTCAGATTTGCCAGACGGTGATGTGCTGATCAAAGTGAGCCATGCCGCTGTCAACTATAAAGATGGCTTGGCGCTTTCTGGTCTCGCGCGCATCATTCGTGAGTTCCCCCATGTGTGCGGTGTGGATTTTGTCGGTGAAGTCGCTGAATCAAACCACGCTTCTTACAAAGAAGGCGACAAAGTCGTTGCTAACGGTTGGCGCATTGGTGAAGTTTGGTGGGGTGGCTATTCCGAATACGCCTCAGTTAAAGGCGATTGGCTGGTACCATTGCCCGACGGTATGAGCCTTGTTGATGGCGCAACAGTTGGCATTGCGGGCCTTACCGCTGGTATTTCCATCAATGCACTGAAGCATATGGGTGTGACACCGGATAAAGGTCCAGTTCTCGTGACAGGGTCATCAGGCGGTGTTGGCTCGTTTTGTGTGCGCATGCTGAAAGGCCTTGGTTATGAAGTGGCAGCGGTTTCTGGTCGTCCTGAAAATGAAGGTTATTTGAAAGAACTCGGTGCTAGCCAAGTGATACCGCGCGAAAATTACGCAGAAGGCACCAAGAAGCCACTATCTAAAGAACTTTGGGCAGGCTGTATTGATAATGCTGGTGGTCCTGGTTTTAACCAGATCGTGACTGAGCTTAATTACGGCGGCGCCATTGCAGCCGTTGGTCTGGCGGCTGGTAGTCGTGTTCAGATGGATTTGATCACGATGTTTGTGCGCGGCGTCAATATTTTGGGTATCGACAGCGTGCAAGCCCCTGTTGAGGTGCGTAAGGCAGCGCTTGATATTGTGCATCAAACAATGGCGTCAGACGACTTCGCAACCATTCGCCATGATGCAGTGCTTGCAGATGTGCCGACCCTTGGCAAAGCGATCCTTAAAGGTGGCATCAAAGGCCGTGCTGTTATTGATGTAACGAAATAAGGCCGTTTAACGCGCCAATGACTATGGAATTTACGTGACACGGTTTGACAACAATCGTGTCGCGTAAATTGATAAATTACAAATGAATTGATGAGGTTGATCCATGCTCGATAAAGCGAAAGCCGTAACGCCAGAATTAGCAAGAGCCAAAGCGCCTGATATGGTTTGGGAAGATCCGTTTTTACTCGAAGATCAACTGAACGAAGACGAACGCATGATCCGCGACAGCGCGCATCAATTCTGCCAAGAACGTTTAATGACCCGCGTCCTAGAGGCAAACCGGCACGAAACGTTCGACCGCGAAATTTTCAACGAGATGGGTGAGCTTGGTCTCTTGGGTTCTACCATCCCTGAAGAATATGGCTGTGTCGGTGCAAACTATGTTTCTTACGGCCTTGTGGCCCGCGAAGTAGAACGTGTTGATTCAGGTTATCGCTCTACCATGTCCGTTCAATCATCCCTCGTTATGCATCCAATCTTTGCTTATGGCTCAGAAGAACAGCGCCTGAAATATCTGCCGAAACTTGCAAGCGGCGAGTATGTCGGTTGTTTCGGCCTAACAGAACCGGACCACGGCTCCGATCCGGGTTCCATGGTCACCCGTGCCAAGAAAGTCGATGGCGGCTATTTGGTATCAGGTGCCAAAAACTGGATCACCAATTCGCCAATCGCCGACGTGTTTATCATCTGGGCAAAGTCGGATGAGCACGACAATAAAATTCGTGGCTTTATCCTAGACAAAGGCATGAAGGGTTTGGCCGCACCGAAGATTGAAGGCAAGTTCTCATTGCGCGCATCCGTCACGGGCATGATCCAAATGGATGAAGTCTTTGTGCCTGAAGAAAACTTACTGCCAAATGTGCAAGGTCTTGCAGGTCCCTTCGGCTGTCTCAACAAAGCACGTTACGGCATTGCATGGGGAGCACTGGGTGCGGCAGAATTCTGCTGGCACGCTGCGCGCGACTATACGATGGACCGCAAGCAGTTCGGCAAGCCATTGGCACAAACTCAGCTTATCCAAAAGAAGCTCGCCGACATGCAAACCGAAATCTCCCTTGGCCTCCAAGGAGCATTGCGCCTTGGCCGCATGATGGATGACAAGTCATCGCCGGTAGAGCTTATCAGCCTGATGAAACGCAACAATTGCGGCAAAGCACTCGACATCGCCCGCGTTGCCCGCGACATGCACGGCGGCAACGGCGTTTCAGATGAGTACCACGTGATCCGCCACGTCATGAACCTTGAAGCTGTGAATACTTATGAAGGTACGCACGATGTGCACGCGCTGATCTTGGGCCGTGCGCAGACTGGTTTGCAGGCGTTTATGTAGGGTCTTGGGGTTAGACGTTCGTCGAATATTCGCAATTCCAATCGCGCATTAGTGATTTTGAATTTTCAATTCGGATTTCTTCTCTATACCGTTTGTCCAAATAGGCCAATTAGTGGTCTTGGTATTGTTGGGCCAAAGGAAATAGAGCATGTCTGATATTGAAATCGCACGCGGCGCGAAGAAAAAAGCAATTCAGGAAATCGGCGCAAAGCTGGATATTCCAACAGAAGATCTTTTGCCATTTGGCCATGACAAAGCAAAAATTTCTGCTGAGTTCATCAAGGCGCAAGCCTCTAAAGAAGATGGCAAACTGATTCTTGTAACGGCCATCAACCCAACACCTGCTGGTGAAGGTAAGACAACCACGACAGTGGGCCTCGGCGATGGTCTAAACCGTATCGGCAAGCGTGCTGCGATTTGTATTCGTGAAGCCTCACTCGGCCCATGTTTCGGCATGAAGGGCGGTGCTGCTGGTGGTGGTTACGCTCAAGTCGTTCCAATGGAAGATATGAACCTGCATTTCACAGGTGACTTCCATGCCATTACATCAGCTCACAACCTTTTGGCCGCGATGCTTGATAACCACATCTATTGGGGTAACGAGCTAGAAATTGATATTCGCCGCATCGCGTTCCGTCGTGTGATGGACATGAACGACCGCGCACTTCGTCAGGTTGTTTGTAACCTTGGTGGCGTGGCAAACGGTTTCCCGCGTGAAGCTGGTTTTGATATTACGGTTGCTTCAGAAGTGATGGCCATCCTCTGCTTGGCCAATGATCTTGATGATTTGCAAGAGCGTCTAGGCAGCATCATCGTGGCTTACCGCCGCGATCGCTCTCCGGTTTATTGCCGTGACATCAAAGCCGACGGTGCGATGACAACGTTGCTTCAACAAGCAATGCAGCCAAACCTCGTTCAAACACTCGAAAATAATCCAGCCTTCGTACACGGCGGTCCATTCGCCAACATCGCTCACGGCTGTAACTCAGTTGTTGCAACGAAGACGGCGTTGAAACTTGCTGATTACGTTGTGACAGAAGCAGGTTTTGGTGCTGACCTTGGTGCTGAAAAATTCTTCGACATTAAATGCCGCAAAGCGGGCCTGTCGCCAGATGCAGTTGTGCTTGTTGCAACGGTTCGTGCGATGAAAATGAACGGCGGCGTTTTGAAAGCTGACCTTGGCGCTGAAAATGTTGATGCGGTGAAAGCTGGTTGTGCAAACCTTGGTCGCCACATTGAAAACGTCAAAAAGTTCGGTGTGCCGCTTGTCGTTGGTATCAACCATTTCGTGACAGACACAGACGCAGAAGTTCAAGCGATTAAAGATTACTGTGAAAGCAACGGCGTTGAAGCAATCTTGAATACACACTGGGCCAACGGTGGTGCAGGTATTGAAGAGACAGCGAAGCGCGTTGTTGAGTTGTGTGATGAAGGGTCTGCAAACTTTGCACCGCTTTATCCTGATGATCTTGGCTTGGCTGCGAAAATCGAAACAATCGCCAAAGAAATCTACCGCGCTGATGGCGTTGTGATGGACAAGAAGATCACAGATCAATTGGCGGTTTGGGAAGAGCAGGGCTACGGCAAGTTGCCAGTTTGTATGGCGAAAACGCAATACTCATTCTCGACCGACCCAACTCAACGCGGTGCACCAACAGGCTTTGATTTGCCTGTACGTGAAGTGCGGCTGTCTGCTGGTGCTGGTTTCATTGTCGCAATCTGCGGTGAGATCATGACAATGCCGGGCTTGCCTCGCGTTCCATCTGCGGAAGCAATCCACATCAATGATGATGGCGATATTGAAGGTTTGTTCTAAGTCTCAATTGAACTGCTAAATTTTAAAAGCCCCGTCTATCAGGCGGGGCTTCTTGTTATCAACGCATCAGCAGCGATGGCGCGATCACCTGTGATGATGAGGGGATTGATTTCGACCTCAATGAGCGTGTCGGTGTTGGCGACCACATAGTCTTGAAGAACTAGTACGGCGTTCGCGATGGCATCTAGATTTGCGGATGATTGTCCGCGATACCCTTTGAGCAATGGCGCAATTTTCAAGCTATCAATCGTGGTAAGAATATCCGTCTTGGTGACGGGTAAGAGCAGAGAGCATTGGTCTTTCATAATCTCCGTATAAATACCGCCCGCCGCGATGGTGAGCACGAAACCATGCGCTTCATCCCGTACGACACCGATTAGTAATTCGGCGATAGCGCCCGTTATCATCTCTTCAACGATGAACTCGCTTGCTGGCATTGCGCTTGCTGCTTCTTTGGCAGCCTCCGCACTTTGAATATTAAGCGCCACACCACCTGCTTCCGTTTTATGAGCGAGCCCGAGAGCTTTCACGACAACGGGGAAGGTGAGTGAGTTGGCCTCATCAAAAACAGTATCGTTATCTTTGCAATATTGAGCCGTTGGAATGTTGAGGCCGAAGGATTGAAGATCGCGCTTGGCCTCTGCCTCATTGAGCGTGTGGGTTGGTCCTTCTAGCGGCGTGCTAAGTAACAATGGCTCAGCTACGCTTGAATACGCCTGACAAGCATTGATTGCCTGCATCGCTTCATCAAAGCCTGACAAGGGAACGATGCCAGATTTAAATAATCGCTCTGCAATGTCCTCTGGCATGGTTTCTGGCAGAGACGCCAACACACCAAACTTTTTGCCCGTCATCTGCGCGGCATCTTCAATAGCATCCAGCGTGATCAACCAATCAGGATGCTGAGGCGGTCCGCCTTTAGGGAAATCTAAAATAATCATGGTGAGGTCGATTTGCTCACTCGCCATAGCAGCAAAGACAGCGGCCATTGCTTCGCGGTTGCGCCAGATGAAGGTGTGATAATCAAGTGGATTGGTGAGCGTCACCAGCTCATTCAGGTGAGTGCTTAGAGTATCAATTTGATTATTGGTGAGCGTCGGGAATTTAACACCGAAACGCGAGGCTGTGTCGGCGATCAAGCTTGCTTCGCCACCAGAGCAGCTAAGCGTCGCAATGGCATTGCCTGGTAGAGTACCGAACACATGGGCAAGCTTCAAACTTTCAAGCAGTACGGGAAGCGAGTTTACCCGCGCAATGCCGAGACGCTCCATAAGGGCGTTGGCGCCTGCATCACTGCCCGCAAGCGATGCGGTGTGCGAGATTGTTGCAGCGCGCGCTTCTTCCGATTGTCCCGCCTTAACCGCGATGATCGGCTTGCCCCCTTTCTTTGCTTGCGCCGCTAATGCCTCAAGGGCACGAATATCACCGAAGCCTTCCACATAAAGACCAAGGGCTGTAACGCGCTCATCGGCGAGGAGCGCCATGCCAACATCCGCCATGCTGGTTTGTGCTTGATTGCCAACGGTGATCAAGTGCGAGACCGGTAAGCCACGGTTTTGCATGGTGAGGTTGAGGGCAATATTGGATGATTGCGCGATAATCGCGACACCGCTTTCAACCGCTTTTCCTCCATGCACATCAGGCCATAACATCGCGCCATCAAGATAATTCAAAAAGCCGTAGCAGTTGGGTCCAAGCAAGGTGAAGCCACCGGCTGCCTCAAGCAACTCATCGTTGAGCGCCTTACCGTCTTCGCTCTCTTGAAAGCCGCTTGCAAAGCACACGGCACCGCCCGCGCCCATTTGACTGAGGGTACGCACCACTTCAACAGTTACAAACCGATTGACCCCGATGAAACTTGCATCCGGTGGCGAGGGGAGATCGTCGACGCTCGCATAAGTCTCAATCCCCAAAATCTCAGTGCGCTTTGGGTGAACCGGATATATCGGGCCATCAAAGCCGCTATCTAAACATTGTTGAAGAACCGCTTCACACCATGCACCACCACCAATGACGGCGATTGAATGAGGATTGATGAGACGATCTAAGCTCACAGTTTAAGCACCTAGCGGGCGCAACAAGGCGCGGCTTATGATGTGGCGTTGAATTTCTGAGGTGCCTTCCCAAATCCGCTCAATGCGGGAATCACGCCAAATGCGCTCCAGCGGCAGTTCATCCATAACGCCCATGCCACCGTGAATTTGAATAGCTTCATCAGCGACGAACGCCAACATCTCGGTGGCCTTCAGTTTAGCCATCGCCATATCGGTATCGGTGCACGTGCCTTGATCATATTTCCAACCAGCTTCCAATGTCAGAAGCTCAGCCGCTTTCATCTCCATTGCCATATCTGCCAGCTTGAAAGAGACACCTTGAAACTTACCAATCTTCTGGCCGAATTGTTCACGCTCCGCCGACCATTCAACCGAGTGTTTAAAGGCGCGTTCAGCACGGCCCAAACAAGTAGCGGCAACTTGTAGGCGCGTGGCACCCAGCCAGTCGTTCGCCACTTCAAAACCCTTGTGAAGTTCACCCAGCATATTGCGAGCAGGGATGCGGCAGTCATCAAACTCTAAGATTGAGTTGGTGTAACCACGGTGCGACACATTGCGGTAGCCATTGCGAACGCTAAAGCCCTTAGTGCCTTTATCAACGAAGAAAGAGGAGATCAGCTTTTTCTTACCGCGTGGCGTGTCTTCTTCTCCTGTTGCCATATAGACGATTGCGAAGTCTGCAATATCCGCATGGGAAATGAAGTGCTTTGTGCCATTGAGGATGAAGTCGTCGCCGTCTTGAACAGCCGTTCCCTTCATGCCGCGAAGATCAGAACCAGCCCCTGGCTCCGTCATCGCCATACAGTCCCACTTCTCGCCGCGCATACAAGGCTCAAGATATTTCTCGCGCTGTTCAGGCGTGCCCGCGCATAGGATATTGGAAGGGCGAGCAACAGCAGTCCAGTGAAGCGCGTAGTTTGCTTTGCCAAGTTCTTTTTCATAAAGCAGCCATGTGGGTGTATCCAGACCCGTGCCGCCAAACTCTTCAGGAATATTGGCCGCATAAAGGCCCGCATCTATCGCCTTCTTCTGGATTTCTTTCACCAAATCCATATCAAGTTCGCCGGTTTGCTCAACCTTTTCCTCGTGCGGATAAAGCTCATTTTCAACAAAGGCGCGTGTCGTCTCGACGATCATTTGTTGTTCTTCGGTAAGGCCAAAATTCATCCTACGCGCCCTCCGGCATTGGCAATTTCGATTGACCTTCATGAAGGGCTGCAAGGCGTTCTTCGACGTGTTGTGGTGGTAAGCATGATCGGCGGGTCTCTAAGCTCACATGGATGAGCATTTGATTGCAGGTGCAAAGCGTTTCGCCCGCCTCGTTGCGCATATCGTGGTACATGCGAAGCTTCTTGCCGCCAGCCTCTAGCACCTGTGTCACCACATGAATCTTCTCGCCCGCATTGGTCTCATTTAAAAACCGAATGTGATTATCAACGGTGAAATAACTCATGCCAGCTTTGATATAATCAGCGTCGGCGCCAACCATGTTCATCACCACATCGCCCGCATCTGAGAACACTTGGCCGTAGCGGCTTTCATTCATGTGGCCGTTATAATCTGTCCAGTCGATGGGGATGGTGCGCGAGAGTGTGTTGAGCGGCTTGGTATAGTCCGTTGGGAGCTCAGGCTTCAACTTCGCATCATGGGCATTGAGGATAGCACCAGCACCCCAATCACGCCCTTTGAGGGATCGCATCATGGAGACGAGATTATCATCGCGAATACGTTCAAGCTCGCGGATTGTGTGCATGCCGGATTGCGCGTCTGATTGGTCGGCAATGGCGTCGATGAGTTCGTCAGTCAGTTCAGGCACATCCATCAGCTTTGTCCATGGCCAACTTAGGCAAGGGCCGAACTGCTCGATGAAATGGCGCATGCCTGCTTCACCACCAGCAACGCGGTACGTTTCAAACAAGCCCATTTGTCCCCAACGAAGACCGAAGCCGAAGCGGATTGCATCGTCAATTTCTTGGGTGGTCGCAATACCGTCTTTAATCAGCCATAGAGCCTCACGCCATACGGCCTCTAAAAAGCGGTCGGCAATGTGAGCGTCGATCTCTTTTTTGACGATAAGCGGCTTCATGCCAATTTCTGTGAGCATGCTTTTGGCGCGTGCTGTCGTGTCAGGCGTGCCGACCAACTCGATCAATGGCAGCAGGTAGACGGGGTTAAATGGATGAGCCACGAAAATCTGGCGCGGGCGATCTGATTTTTCTTGCAGCTCACTCGGTTTGAACCCTGACGTTGAAGAACCAATCAGCGCGTCGGTTGGGCAATTTGCTTGTATCTCGGCCATGACTGCGTGTTTGATGTCTAACCGCTCGGGCACGCTTTCTTGTATCCAGTCAGCGTCGGTCACAGCTTCCGCAATAGAACCTGCAAAGGTGAGGGTGCCTTCTTCTGGCATGGAGACTTCGCTGAGGGCAGGAAGCGAGCGACGGGCATTCTCCATCACCTCATTGATCTTGCGTTCTGCTTCTGGGTCAGGGTCTGAGATGACGACATTCCAACCATTCAACAAGAACCGAGCAGCCCATCCGCCGCCAATAACACCACCACCGATGATTGCTGCTTTTTTCATCTTTATTTATCCCAGATTAGTCCATTGAGCTTGTAGCCATTGTCCGTCAAAGCTTTCAGCGCAGGTGCGAGTTGTTTCTTTGACGGGTTAGGAGACCGCGCGAGGATCCAGCCATTTTTGCGTTTGGGTCCACCGACCACCGCGACCTCGTAATTTGGGTCTACCCACAATACCCAATAGGGTGCGCGGAACGGCATGAAGACGGAAAACTTCACAGCCAGTTTGCCCGGTCCTTTGACGATGGCATCGCCCATGACTTCCGTCTTTTTACCGTTCTTGATGCAGCGGTTGTGCACGGAGATTTTCTTAGGGCCGATGAGCTTGTAAGTCGCCTTAGATTGCTTGCAGCCTTTTTGGAAGAACAGTGGATAGCGGGCCACTTCGTGCCATGTGCCAAGGTACCGTTTTAGATCGAGGTCTTGGACGGTTTTAACGCTTGCTGCTAAAGTTGGTGACGCCGCGAATAATATCGCAATGACAATAAGTATAAATCGCATGATGTGGTCTCCGTTGGGTTGAGATACCTTATTATCTAGGCGCACGTTTGGTGAGGGCAAGCTTTTTGCGAACGTCTTGCGGCCCAATCACTTTGGCACCCATTGCTTCAATGATCGTCACGGCGCGTTCTACGAGTGCTTCATTGGTGGCGAGTTCGCCTTTGCCAAGCCATAGATTATCTTCCAAGCCGACACGCACATTGCCGCCCGCCAAAACGCTAGCCGCTACATAGGGAAGTTCGTTGCGGCCAATGGAGAATGCGGACCAGTTCCAATCTGATGGCACATTGTTGACCATGGCCATAAAGGTGTTGAGGTCATCAGGTGCGCCCCATGGTATGCCCATGCAAAGTTGAACAAGGGCAGGGGAAGACAATACGCCGTCTGCCACCAATTGTTTCGCAAGCCAAAGATGGCCCGTGTCGAAGGCTTCGATCTCTGGCTTGACGCCAAGCTCTTCCATCATGGTGCCCATGGCTTTCAACATGCCGGGCGTGTTGGTCATCACATAATCAGCTTCAGCAAAATTCATGGTGCCGCAATCAAGGGTGCAAATTTCTGGTAGGCACTCGGCCACATGGGCAACGCGCTCTTCGGCGCTCACCATATCAGTGCCTTCAATCAGCGGGAGAGGGCTGGAAGGCTTGCCAAACACAAGATCACCACCCATGCCAGCGGTGAGGTTCAATACCACATCCACATCCGCATCGCGCACACGGTCTGTTACTTCGCGGTAAAGTTTGAGGTCGCGTGATGGTGCGCCTGTTTCTGGGTCGCGCACATGACAGTGGGCAATGGCAGCCCCTGCTTTAGCCGCAGCAATCGCGCTATCTGCAATTTGTTTTGGGCTGCGCGGCACATGGGGACTGCGGTCTTGGGTTCCGCCCGAGCCTGTTACAGCGCAGGTGATGAAAACCTCTCTGTTCATTTCTAATGGCATGACGTCCTCCCAGAATTATCCATCTAAACTTGATAACAGGCTACGCTTCTTTTGAAATGATGATATGCTGAAATAGACAATCAATATGCAAATTAAGACAGAGAGTGAGCGGCATGAAAGAAATCAGCATTTTGCTGTTTGAGAAGTTCTCAAATCATTGTCTCGCGAATATTCTCGAACCGTTTCGTGCGGCCAATACGCTTTCTAATGATGCGCTTTATCAATGGCAGTTTTATACCTTAGATGGTGAGAGCGTCTCGTCTTCAAGTGGCTTACCTATCATGCCAGATGGCGCTTTTGATCCGAGTAATCGTATCGACGATCTGTTTATTGTTTCAAGCTACGACCACCTTTCTCTAAGCACTAGCAAATGTCGCAATGTATTGCGGGCAGCACGAACCAACGCCAAGCGAATTGTTGGACTTGATACGGGCGCATGGTTGATGGCGGCGGCAGGGCTTTTGGATGGACAAAAGGCAACCATCCACTGGGATGTTTTTGATAGTTTCAGCGAGCAGTTTTTATCTGTTGAGACAACCAAGGAGCGTTTTGTCGTCAGCCCCAGCGTTATTACCTGCGCGGGAGCATTGGCGGCTTTTGATTTAGCGCTCCGACTTATCGGCGAAGAGCATGGGGAGGCTTTGCGTTTGGATGTCGGCGCTTTGCTTATGCAAACCATGCAATCGGCTCAGGGCAGCAATCAGCAAGGCGCACCTCATTCGGCGGTTTTCCGTGCCATGCAACTCATGCAAGAAAATTTAGAGATCCCGCTTTCCAATCGTGAGATTGCGCAACGAACAGGCCTCGGTGTGAAAACACTGGAACGGCGGTTCTTGAACGAAATTGGTGATCCGCCGGGTCGCATCTACAAAAAGACCCGTCTTCAAGCTGCGCGAAACTTAGTCGAAAACACGCGCCTTCCCATTTCTGAAGTTTCAATCAGAGTGGGATATGAAAATGCAGCAGCGCTTTCTCGTGCGTTTAAGCAAATGTTCAATGTGACCCCGCAACAACTACGTAAAAGTGGCTTGGTTCGATGAAGTTTCTATCTTAGGGTTGGTGCAAAATATGAGGAGAAAATCATGCCTGTTATTCGTGTTGAATTGCCAATTGGAACGCCTGCTGAAACCAAGAAGACGATCAGAGAAGGTGTGAAGCAGGCGGTCCTTGATACGCTCGCACCGAAAGAAACCAAGTATGATTATGTAGCGATCCGCGAAGCCTTTGGAGAGATCGGCGATGGCTTGCCGCTGGTCGAGGTGGACCTGCGCCCTGGCCGTGAGCCTGAGCGTAAAAAGGCATTGGTCGATGCAATCGCCGCGCTTATGAATAAGACCCTCAATGTCGATCCTATCGATCTTTACGTGCTGTTTCGTGAAACGCCTGCAGAAAACCACTATACGGGTGGCACGCCTCTACCTGCATGGGTGCCTGCCGATAAGTAAGCGACCTAATTTGGTCTCAAAAATCGGTTTTTGATCGATGAATTTGATAAAATTCAGGGTGCAAAATACCCAAATTTTGGGAATCGCAAACCGCAAAAAAACATAAATAATGATTCTGAGTGACGTTGACGTAACGTATGCCGTAGGGAAAGGGGCTGCTTCCCATACGGCAGGTGGAAAACATGCGATTTTTGGTGCTCTAAGCGTTAGGAAATTTTGGTTTCTTTCAGTGTAAGGTAGAGATAAAAGAAGCAAAGCAAAATTCAAGCAAAACAATGGCTTATTTAAGTTTACTGAGTTTTTTTGGCATGCTTGCGGGGCTCTAAAAAATACAAATATTTCGCCTGAAACACTGTGTTTATAACGCTTTTTTCAAAGCAGGTTGAAAATGGATTTCGTGACAAAAATGTTACATCTGCATGTGAATGGTTACAAAAATGTGCAGTAATAGTGTTCTATCGCTTGTATCCTTTCGTTTTACTGTAAAAATAAGCGCAAGATAAATATTGGCTGCTACAAATAAGCGGCGAGCCGATAAAGTGTTGGGAGGCACCAATGAACAATAAAATAATTTTAGGTAGCACACTCGCTTTCGCCATGATCGCAAGTTCTACAGCAATATCTGGTGGTTTTAGTCGCGGCGGCGTGGACTACAATGTTTTGTTCTCCGACAAAAAAGTTGACAGTGAAGTTGGTTTCACTTTTGTGGCACCCCAACGTACAATTGATAGCAGTGCTCGACTGGTCAATCTTGCAGCTGGTGCCCCTGGTGCCAGCCCGACGGTGGTTAGTTCGACTAACACAAGAGTTGACGGAAGCTTCTTCGTACCTAAAGCGGCAATCAAACTAGGCTTCGGTGATCACTTCGATTGTGCTGGAACGTTCTCGACACCTTTTGGCGCTGACCAAGACAACGGTCTCAACCAAGCTGTTTCAGGAAACGCGGTTGAGTTTGAAATTGACACGAAAGACTATGGCCTCACTTGTTCGGCTAAATTCAGTTTAGGTAATACGAGACTTGGAGAAAGCCAACTTCGTGTGATTGCTGGTGGTTCATACCTTCAATTCGATGGTTTTCTTTCTAGACAGTCTTTTGTTGACTTTGCTGGTGTACCAACTGGCGTGTTGCCATTTTTACCCGGCACGGGTGGCGCGCTAACGGGATTGGATGCCCAAGGTCTTGGTCTGTTTGAGCTTGATGACGATACATTTACTTGGAGAGCGGGTCTTTCATACGAAATTCCAAAAAGCGCAATTCGTGTTTCAGCAGTCTACACCGCTGCCTACGACATCGATGCCACTGGTACTGTAGACATCAGTCAGTTTAACACGCCTGCAGCTCTTTTAACGCCAACTGCGCCTATCGCTTTGTCAACAGAGCTTCCTCAGCAAGTTGATATTAATATTCAATCTGGGATCAACGAAAAGACCCTTGCTTTTGCTCGGTTCAACTGGACAGATTGGAGCCAGCTAGGTTCTATTCCTGTAACCGGTGTTCCAAGCCCAACAGTACCCGGCCTTGGTGCGGTTACTGCTTTTGAACCACTTTACCGTGATGGTTTGACCTTGACTGGTGGTGTTGGCCGCAAGTTCTCAGAGAAACTTTCTGGGCTTCTTTCTCTCACATGGGATAGAGGAACCGCGACAACTACTGGTACACAGTCTGCTACATGGTTGGTGACTTCTGGTTTGAGCTTTAAGGCAAATGATAAGGTTGATCTTCAACTTGGCGGCGCCGTCGGTATATTAACATCAGGCTCTACTTCTGGTGAAGGTACAATCCTAAACACCGCCAGTTCAGCTCGATTTGGTAACGACTTTATCGGTGCATTCTCTGCATCTGCTAAAATCAGCTTCTAATCATTGAGTTAAATTTTTGAATTTGAAGAAGCGAGGGCATTGCCCTCGCTTTTTTATTTGAGTTTACGCACTGATCCTCTTTCAATTAATTCAGCCTCAATCTCAATGCGCTCGATTTGGCTCTCTGCGCCAAAATCAACTTTCGCACATAGTTTTTCCGCCGCCAGTTCTCCAATGCGTTTTGCAGGCAGGCGCAATGTGGTGAGGCCTGGCTCCATATGAGCAGACCCTCGAAAGTCGCCAATTCCGATCACAGATATATCGTGCGGCACGCGCAAACCCAGCATTTGACAAGCAAAGAGCGCACCCTGAGCAATGATGTCATTGCCACAAATGAGGGCGGTTGGTCGGTTTTGTGAAAGCAATTTGGCAACAGCTGCTTTCGCCGTTCCAATGTCATAAAGCGATGTGATTTTGCGATGGGAGGGGAATGTGGAAGGCGACTGTTTGAGCGCACTTAAAACACCATTGAAGCGATCATAAGCGCGATCGTTGTTATCAATGGGCGGGAAGACAAGCGCTATGTCTTCATGGCCATTCTCAACCAAGTAGCGCCCCACTTGAAACCCAACCTTGACGTTATCTGCTCCAATACAGGAAATAGTGGAATCTGCGCGATAGTTCCAAGCGGCTAATACAGGTACGCCACGGGATGCCAGCATTTCAAGGGGAGGGCGCTCATGGTCAAGGCCAATCATCGCAACCGCATCAATACGCCGTTCCAACAAGGAGCGAATGATTGAGACTTCGTCTTGAAGATTGTAGTTATGGGTTGCAATCAACATGGTGCGATCATACTCACGCAGTTTAGCAGAAAACGCCTGTATCAATTCCGAGAAAATCGCATTGTCGATGGTCGGCACCACCAGCCCGATCGTGCCAGAGAAATGATTGTGCATGGCGCTCGCCATACGGTCGCGGATATAGCCAAGGTCGTGGGCAGCATCCTTTATTCGTTTTCGGGTCGGGCTTTTAACGATCTCAGGGTCATTGAAATACCGCGAAACTGTGGCTGGTGAAACGCCCGCACGTTTGGCCACTTCCAAAATTCCAGGCGCGCCTTTTCGTGATCTTTGACGAGGCAAAATGGCTTCTCCACACAAAATGAAAACGTTTGCATTTTTATTTTCATCCCATAAAGTTTTACCCAAGGCAATCTTGCGCGCGTTTTGGACTTGGGGAGGAACAACACGCTTATGGAATTTTTGAGTTACTTCGGTGGTGTTTTTGAACCGACTGCGTTCCTGCTTTTAGTGGGCGGGACAATTGGTGGTTTGATTTTAGGAGCAACACCGGGCCTATCACCAACCATGGCCGTGGCGCTGCTTATCCCGTTCACGTTCAAGATGGAGGCAACGCACGGCCTCATCCTGCTGGGTGCCGCTTATACATCCACGGTGGCGGGCGGTGCGGTGAGTGCCATACTGCTGAAAATTCCGGGCGCACCTGCCAATATTGCGACAGCCCTTGATGGTAATGAAATGGCAAAGAGAGGCGAGGGCACCCGCGCGCTTCATCTTTCCTTTCTAGCCTCGGGCATCGGCGGTATTATCGGCGTGTTCTTGCTGATATTCTTGACACCAGTGCTTGCCCAATGGGCTTTGAAATTCGGCCCATCGCATCTTTTTTGGATTGCAATTTTGGGCGTGACAGTCATCGGTTCACTCGATTCAAAAAGCTTCGTGAAAGGGTTCCTGTCTGGCTGTATCGGCCTATGGCTGAGCCAAATTGGCTATGATGATATTCGCGGCGTCGAGCGCTTTGCTTTCCACGATAGTCTGTCGGGTGGCATCCATATTATTCCGGCGCTGATCGGATTATTCGCGATCCCACAAATCATCGACATGATGGCCAAGGGACGAAATGCATCAGCGGTTGAGGCGATCGCAGTTCCCAAATATTCGTTGCTCAGCTCCATGAAGGAAACATTCAGTTCTGTGCGCGCGCTTTCTATCGGCACGGTGGTGGGCTCAATCATCGGGATTATTCCCGGTGTCGGCGGACAAATTGCGGGGCTTGTTGCCTATGATCAAACGCGCAAGTTTTCACCGCATAAGGATAAGTTTGGCACCGGACACCCAGAAGGTGTTATCGCGGCTGAATCAGCAAACAACGCGATGGTGGGCCCGTCTTTGGTGCCGCTGCTCACGCTCTCCATTCCAGGAAGCCCAACAGCGGCAGTCCTTCTTGGCGGGTTGCTCATCAACAACATTTCACCGGGGCCAGATATTTTCACAAACCATCCGCGTGAAATCTGGACCTTTATCGATTCCATGTTGATCGGTCAGATATTCATGGTCTTGTTCGGTCTCTATACTGCTTCATGGGCCGCCCGCATTGCGCGCGCACCTGTTGCCGTTATGGCGGCAGCGGTTGTTATTCTGGCAGTGTTCGGCTCCTACTCCGTTCAGCAAAGCATGGATGATGTCTACATCATGTTTGTGCTTGGCGCGGGTATGTATGTGCTCGAGAAATTTGGTTTTTCTGCCGCACCGCTCGTGCTTGGGTTAATCCTCGGCCCGCTGGCTGCTGACTACTTCACCACTGGGTCGCTTATTGCCGCTGCACAAAACGGGCCGCTGGAATATTTCTTCACAGGCGGGTTGAACCTGTTCTTGATCCTCTTGGTACTTGGTTCAATCGGCTACGCATTTTGGTTCAACATGTTGAGTGGCGGTAAAAAGGCCAGTCCTGCAAAATCTGATGAAGCAACGGAGGCAGCACAATGACCACTAGCCGCCTTCAACACGCCATACCGGCCACGCTTATTTTATTACTTGCAACAACCGTTGTTTGGCTGAGCTTCACCCAAGAGCCAGCGGAAGCTTATCTCTTTCCTCGGGTTGTTTCGGTCTTCTTTGTAGCGCTCGCAGTTTGGAATTTCATCCGCGCTGCTGCTGGCCTGTCAAAAGTAGGGACAGGGCTAAAGCAACAAGAGATGATGAACATTTTACCGGGCGCTATCGTGGTCGCGGTTTTCGTGTTCTTCGCGGCCAAAGAATTGGGCTTTTATCTTTCATCCACAATCGCCTTTTTTACAATTTATTCTATCTACGATCCAGCACCTCTTTCTAGCTTAAAAGATTGGGGCAAACGGGCAGCTGTCACGCTGATATTTATGGGTGTGATTTACGGACTATTTTACAAACTACTTCAGGTGCAAACACCACGTGGCATCTGGTTTTAGACGATCATTTATTTTCATACGGGAGGAAACGACATGAGAAGATTACTAAAAACAGCTTTGGCAAGTGCCTTTGTTTTAGCGAGTGCTGCAGGCTTATCTGTTGCTGCTGATTATCCAGATCGCCCCATTGGCGTTGCTGTTTCTTATGGTGCAGGAGGAGCGACTGACTTTCAGGCGCGCATCGTAACAATGGTGGCTGGTAATGAAGATCAACTGGGCCAGCCAATCTACATTCTCAACAAACCGGGTGCTGGTGGCCGCAAAGGCTGGAACTGGTTTGCAACGGATGCAGAAGCAGATGGCTATACGATGTCTGCCTACAACATTCCGCATTTCATCGCGCAAAGCATCAAAGGCGGCGTTAAATATTCAAAGGATTCCTTTGAGCCAATCGCCAACTGGGGCGCTGACCCTGCTGTTGTTGTGGTGGGTAAGGATTCTAAGTTTAACTCCATGGAAGACTTGGTGACGTTTGCCAAAGCCAATCCAGGCAAAACAACAACGTCGGGCGCTGGCCTGTTCGTGGGTCACCATATTGCAGCCCTTCAAATTGAAAAAGCATGTGAATGCAAACTTGCCTATATCCCAACAAAGGGTGGCGGTGCTGCGGCAATGAAAGCTGTTATTGCGGGTGAAGTGCTCGCAGGCGTCAACAATCTGTCTGATGCATTCCGCGCACAACAAGCTGGCACCGTGAAAATTCTGGGTGTTGCAGACCTTGAGCGCAATGCATTCTTGCCAGACGTCCCAACCATGAAAGAAGCGGGCCTTGATGTTGATAATTCATCCGTCAACTTCCGTGGTCTTATGGTGCCAAAAGGAACACCGCAGGAAGTGATCGACGTGTTGGCTGCGAAAGTGCCGGAAATGTTCAAACATGCCCGTGTTGAAAAACGCATGAAAGCGGGTGGTTCGCCAATGCACATTATGAGCCGTGATGAAGTGATTGCAATGTGGGATAAGCGCCAAGCGACCCTTACAGAGCTTTTAAAAGGCCTATAAGGCTCTTACATCCAAACAATAGTAGTGGGTGGCATTGTGCCACCCACCTTCGAAAGGTGAGTTTTATGGCCGTGGCCGATATCCAAGCCGTTGCTGAAAGCGATGCGGCAATTGTTGACGCGTTGGTTTCAAGGGCACGTGTGGCGCAAGCAGCCTTTGAGGCGGGTGCAACGCAAGAGCGCTATGATACGGCGGCCTTTGCTGCTGCATGGGCGTTGATGGAGCCATCACGCAATGAAGAACTTGCAACCATGGCCGTCGAGACAACCGGCCTTGGTAATGTCAAAGATAAGATCACCAAGAACCACCGCAAAACCTTAGGCGTGCTGCGTGATATGAAGCACTCGAAGACCTGCGGTATTATTTCAAGCGACCCTGCAACAGGAATAACTGAGATTGCGCGTGCGAAGGGCGTGATTGGTGCTGTGGTGCCTTCAACCAATCCAGTTGCCACACCCACCAATAACGTCGTGAATGCGCTTAAATGCGGCAATGCGGTCATTCTATCGCCATCTCCCAAAGGGGTTGAGGTGTGCGAGAAATTGATTTCTTATATTCACGCTGAGTTTGATAAAATTGGCGTTGATCATGATCTGGTGCAAATGGTGCCGGCCCCTGTTTCAAAAGCAAAGGCGCAACGCTTAATGGAAGCTGCTGACTTGCTGGTGGTGACAGGTAGCCAGAACAATGTGAAGCGCGCCTATTCATCTGGCACGCCAGCCATCGGCGTTGGCGCGGGCAATGTGAGTGTTATCGTCGATGAAACTGCTGACCTTAAAGAGGCGGCGCAGAAGATCACGGCATCCAAGACCTTTGACAACTCCACGTCTTGTTCGTCAGAAAATGCGGTCATCGTCTTAAAGTCTGTGCGCGATGCATTTTTGGCAGAGCTTGAGCAAGCAGGCGGGCGTTTGTTGACTGGCGCTGATGGGGATCGTCTCAAGAACGCATTGTTCGGAAGTGGACATCTTAATCGCGAGATGTTGGCGCAAGATATCGACAAGGTGATGTCTGTTGCTCATCTCGAACTTGAGGCATCTGACACGATTAAATTTCTACTGATTGAAGGGGCGGGTATTGGCGACAATGCACCTGAGTCTGGTGAGAAGCTTTCGCTTGTTACAACTCTTTATGTCGCTGATGATTTTGATGATGCAAAAACCATTGCAGGCCGCCTGTTAGATCATGTTGGGGCAGGGCATTCGGTCGGCCTCCATAGCCGTGACGATCAACGCGCCCTTAATCTAGCGCAAGAGCTACCCACCTGCCGCGTCATCGTCAACCAAGCCCATTGTTTTGCAACGGGTGGTTCGTTCGATAATGGCATGCCGTTTTCCCTGTCGATGGGGTGCGGGTCTTGGGGTGGTAATTCGATTGATGAGAATTTCAATCATAAGCACCTCATGAACATCGCAAAAGTTGTCCGCACTATTCCCATCAATGAACCGAGCCTTGATGATATGTTTGGCGATTATTGGCAAAAGGCGGGGCAATGAGCGAGCCTGTATTCGATCTTCAGTCACTTCAAGGGCAAACGGTTCGTGGGCTGATTGATCATTGGGCAGGTGAAAAGCCGGATGAGGTCTATCTGGTTGACCCAAACAGCAGCACGGAAACAAGTTTCTTGCAGCTTCAAAAGCGTTGCCGAGCGTTAAGCAAATACCTCCATGATGCGGGTCTTACAACAGGCGAGACGGTCGGTTATGCCTTCCACAACGGCGTTGATGCAGCCGTTGCTATCCTCGCCATCATGTATGGCGGTTACACAGCCACCGCGATCAATCTGGTGTCTGGCAAGCAGACGATTTCTCATGTTCTAAATCACAGTGCCGCCAGATTAGTTTTGTGTCAGGAAAAGACCTTGCCGCTTTTAACGGAGGCAGCCCCTGAAAAAGACAAGAATGAGTTCTTGCTTCTCAGTGCCTTAAATCTCGCGGATGATGCAGCTGCGCCAGATGTTGCAATCAACGCGCAAGATGATGCGTTGTTGATGTATACCTCAGGCACAACAGGCGTTCCCAAAGGCGTAGTGCATACACATGCAAGCCTGCTTGCTGGTGGCGGCAACGCAGTACTGGCCCATAAGCTTACAGAGCGAGATAGGGGGCTTTGCGTCTTGCCGCTTTATCACATCAATGGTCTGTGCGTGACCTTGCTCGGTTCGCTCGTCAGTGGTTCTAGCTTGGTGGTGCCAAACAGATTTTCCGTCTCTTCGTTTTGGGATACGATTAAGCGCAATCAATGCAGTTGGTTTTCTGTGGTGCCAACCCAAATTTCCTATTTGCTGCAAGAAGCAGAAAACAATGGCCACGACGCAAGTGGACTGGAGGCTCTCCGGTTTGGCCGCTCAGCGTCAGCGCCTTTATCGCCTGATGTGCAAACGGCGTTTGAAGAACGTTTCAATGTGCCGATTATCGAGACCATGGGCCTCACAGAAACAGCCGCTCAGATTTTATCAAACCCAATAGATGGCAAACGCAAAATTGGCTCACCCGGTATCGCATTTGGTAATGAGGTTATCATTGCTGACGACCATCAAAACGAAGTGCCGCATGGGCGAGAAGGCGAGGTTTTGGTGCGCGGTCATAACGTGATGAAGCTCTATCGCAATAATGACGAGGCAACCACGGCATCGCTCACCCCAAACAAGTGGCTTCGCACAGGCGATCTTGGGCGCATGGATGATGAGGGTTATGTCTTCATCACGGGGCGCTTAAAAGAACTCATTATCAAGGGCGGTGAGAACATCGCACCTCGGGAAATCGACGAAGCGCTTTATTCCCATCCCGATGTTGTGGAAGCGGCAGCCTTTCCGCGCGAGTGTAAGCAATATGGCCAAAAGGTCGAAGCAGGTGTGATGATCAGAGTGGGCTCTGATTTGAACGTCGAGCAGCTTTATAAAATTTGTGAAGACAGGCTTGGGAAATTCAAATCCCCAGAGATAATTCATGTCTTGCCGGAACTCCCAAAAGGGCCGTCGGGTAAAATACAGCGTCTCAAAATCGCCGACATGACCGCCTAGCATATAACGCGCCCTTGCTCACCGTCATAACTCTGCCTAACATTCGAGTTCTTTTTGCAACCATCGACTGATGTAAGGGTTGGATTAGTTATGAAAAGCATCGCGGAACAACTGATAGATCGCCTACCAAAGGCGGAACTGCACCTACATATCGAGGGAACTCTTGAGCCTGAAATGATGCTGGCGCTGGCGAAACGCAACAACATCAAACTTCCCTATGATGAGGTGGAGGATGTGCGGGCCGCTTACGAGTTCGATTGCTTGCAAGATTTTCTCGACCTTTATTATATGGGCATGTCGGTGTTGATCACCGAGCAAGATTTTCACGATCTAACATGGGCCTATCTTGAGCGCGTACACGCGGATGGTCTTACCCATGTTGAAATGTTCTTTGACCCACAAGCCCACACTGATCGCGGCATTAAGTTTGATACAGTTTTGGGCGGCATCGTCTCTGCTTTGGAGAAGGCGCATAGAGAGCTAAACATCACCTCCAAGCTGATCATGTGCTTCTTGCGTCATTTGCCAGAAGAGGAAGCCTTTGAGGCCTTGGAATGCGCTTGCAAAAACAAAGAACATATTTATGGCGTGGGGCTTGATAGTTCAGAGGCAGGGCATCCGCCTGAGAAGTTTACCCGCGTGTTTGAAGAAGCGCGCAATGAGGGCTTTGTGCCTGTTGCTCATGTGGGCGAGGAGGGCACGGCAGAGAATGTTAAAGACGCGCTTGATATTTTGAAGATTGAGCGGGTAGACCACGGCAACCACGCTTTTGATGATCCTGCCTTGATCAAGCGTCTGGCAAAACAGCAAACTCCGCTCACCATGTGCCCGATCTCCAATTGGCGCTTGAAGGGCATACCGTCACTTGCTGCAAGCCCCGTGAAAAAGGCTTTAGATGCAGGCTTATTGGTTACGGTGAATTCAGACGATCCGTCTTATTTTGGCGGTTATCTGAACGACAATTATCGCGCGGTGCATGATGCTCTTAATTTGAACGAGAATGAGTTGATCACTCTTGCCAAAAACTCCTTTGCCGCTTCATTCCTTGATGACCGAGACAAACAAGCTCAATTGGACAAAATCGATGCTTGCGTGGATGACGTTCGCCGGAGTGACTATTGACCCAAACTGACGACACGCTCGCTTAGCGGCGGTAAAAAACGACGGTCAAACACTTCTCGAACACTAGGCGTTCGCGGTAAGCTTTTTGTTTTCACAATAAGGCGAATAAGCCGTTCAAGCCTGTCGTCATCCATTTCGCCAATTCCAATTCGTGCGCCTTCAGGATGAGCCATTTCTGTGCGTAATGTACCAATAAGTCTTGTTTCGTTGATTGACCGACGGCTATTTCCAACGCGCCGCCCTAATGCGTCCATCGCTTCTTCTGTATTTAAGACCGTATCACTTAGACCTTGGTTTGTAGCGCGGACCAAACCAGCAATTTCGCTTGTCCTTGTTTCATAGGTCTCGCGTGTCACAAAAAGTGTGTTCCCATACATATCGGGAATGTAGTCTGCATATTCCAAAAACCGAATATCCTTTGGCTTAACGCCATAAGAGGCCGTCGTTGCTATGATAGTTTGAACAAAGCCAAAGACACCGTGCGCATTCTTACCGTTCAAAACATCGACGACTTGTTGGCCCATGCCCCCGCCCGAGCGCTTGATTTGGACTTTGCTTGCGTCAATTCCCGTGGCCTTTGCAAACATATCGAACGTGATCAACGCCGCATCACTGCCATGGCCGCTGACAATGCGTCCTTCTAGGTCTTTGGGCGTTTTAATAGGGCCATCTGCTGCAACGGCAATGGTAAAAGGAACTGCATTGAATGTTGTAAAGACGGCAACTGGCCCTTTATCTTTCGGGCTCCTTGCGATGCGTTCGATCAAGGCTGTTATATCACCATAACCTGCATCAAAATCACCGTGACGCACACGTGGGATAATAGCAGCCGCTCCTCCGCCGGGCGAGAACTTCATGTTCAAGCCCTCTTTGCGATAGTAGCCCTTGTCTTGGGCTAGAAGAAAAAAGGCGACTGGGCCAGAGAAAGAGGTATTCAACAGCAATTTGAGATTGTTGTTTTTCGCGACAACAGATGTAGTCAGCCCCGCAAGCGCTGTACTTGCAAGACCACCAATGAGATGGCGTCGATTTATGTCATTCATTTGTAAAACCTCTTCAAGAGTTTTTAGCCCGCTAAATGGCGTACACGTTCATTGAGCGATGGCAAAAAGCGATCTGTGAATATTTCGCTTTGGCTAGGAACGCGCGGTAATTTGTTGGTTGATGCGATCAACTCGATGGATCGTTGAAGTCGCATCTCATCCACCGCACCAATGCCAATGCGCTTGCCTTCTTTATGGCCCATTTCAATTTCAATGGTGGTTGTAAAGCGCAGCATCTGAGAGGTGCGGGATGAAAACTTTGCTCGGCGCATTACCGCATCAATGGCGGCTTCTGGGTCGGTAATTGCATCATGAATCCCACGGTTCACGGCTCTTACAATGCCTGCAATGCTATCTGGATCAGCGCTTAACATTTTGCGGGTCGCCATAATCGTACTGCCATAGAGATCAGGCGCGTGTTCTGCGAATGAAAGGTGACGAAGGAGGTGGTTTTGATCGTCGTCGTCTCGCGACATTGCTGATGAAATCGTACTGACGTAACCAAACACACCATCGACATTATTCGTGGCCAGCATTGTTTGAAGCTGTGTTCTAAATCCACTGCCAAAATTGCCAACCTTCACCTTCGACTGATCAATGCCATTCACCTTGCAAAATGCACCAAATGTCCGAAGTGCTACATCACTTGGATGGCCGACCAGTGTCTTTCCTTCTAAATCTTTAGGGCTTTTTATTGGGCCATTGGCAGGAACTGCAATAGTGGATGGTGATGCATTAAAAAGGGCGAAAACACCAACTGGTGCTTTGTGGGGACGGGTGGCACTTACCTCAATTAATGAGTTGATGTCGCCGTAGCCAATATCAAATTCTTCATTCATCAGCCGTGGCGCGGCCGTATAAGCGCCATATCCAGGTGCGAAAGAAATATCTATTCCCTCATCGGCAAAATAACCACGGTCCTGCGCTAGAAAGAACCAAGCTTGAGGTCCAGATGCGCCAGTATTTAGCAGCATTCTAATTGGTTTTAATTTGGACTGTGCAATCGCTGGGAGTGAAAGAGATGAGGCCAGTTTTAATGAGACCAAGCCCGTCATCAGTTGACGTCTATTCATTTCATATTCTCCTCGAACAATATGCGGATCTTACTTTTTGCTATTGCGAATAATCTCAGCAATTTTTTTGTAACCACGACTTTCAGCATGAGCTAAGGCAGTGACACCGTCACGATCACCTACCGAGATGTCGGCCCCAGCTTCAACCAATGCTTTCACAGTCTCTGTGTGATTACGCCCACCATCCCCCAAGATCACGGCCTCAATGAGTGCTGTCCAATGCAGGTTATTGATATGATCCAAGGGCGCGCCAGCTTTGATCAAGCGTCTGACAACTTCTGCATGGCCAAGATGAGCGGCTGCAATTAATGCGGTGCCATCATAAATGCTTGTCGTAAGGTCTGCGCGATTACCAAACTGCAATGCAATTGACATGAGGTCTGGATCATTTGCTACTGCCGCGATGGTAACAACATCATAAACGCCATACTCAAGAGCATTCATATCTGCTCCAGCTTTTGCAAGTGCAATGAGCGCCTCATCATTTGAGGCAAAAGCCGCAACGTGGATTGGTGTCCGGCGCGAGCCATCGCGGGCGTTTAGATCGGCACCATTTTTCACAAATGTATTGATCGCACCGATATCGTTTTCATGAGCTGCTTTATGTAAGCCAGTGTATTTTTCTATTTGGCTTGAAGACGGTTTGGTTTGCGCGGACGCTTCAAAATTTAAAAAGAGGCCTACAGAAACAAGCAAAAAACGTAGCATAGTACCCTCCAGTGTAGATGGTCTGCTCTCATGAAAGAGCAGACCAAATTTAATTATTCTGCGCTAATTGCGTCCAAGCCTGTACGACCACATTCCGCATCAATCGCGCCAGATGGTGCGCCACCTACACCGATACCGCCAACAAGCTTGCCAGCAAATTTGATTGGAAGACCACCAGCTTGAATAACAAGACGGCTGTCCATATCGCGAAGACCACCATTTTCAGGTTTTGCGCCGATAAAGCCTGCAAGGCTTGCTGTATCGCGGCCCATGCTTGCTGATGTAAAAGCTTTACCTGTGCTGCTGCCTACAGAGTGAGGGCCAGCATTGTCAGCGCTCAAAAGAACTTTGGTTTCACCGCTGCGTGCAACGATTGCAACCGTTACGTTGAAGCCTTTAGCAGCACATGCTTCTAGCGCTTTGTGAGCAGCTTTTGATGCCATATCAAGCGGCAAGTAAGGAGCCGTTGGAAGGTCTTGAGCAAGAGCTACAGTAGATGTGAGAGCCATTGCTGCTGTAATAAGAATGCGTTTCATGAGAGTTCTCCAAAAATGAGTTACGCTCAAAAGCTACGCCTTCCTAATAACTGACGATATTCGTATTTTTCCCACGGCACTGCGTATATCTACGGAGTATTGTGGGCCTCTTGCCATAATCGCGTTTGTTCTGCTGTCGACGTTGTTCCAAGCTTATTGCCAATAGAGGCACGGTGACTTTCCACGGTGCGGGGTGACAGCGATAAAGCTTCGGCTATTTGCTGGCTTGTAATTCCACGCACGACCAAATCGAGCACTTCTTTTTCTCGTTTCGATAATTGTTCAAATAGGCGCAAAACTTCTTTTGTTTCAGCTTCAAGTTGATTGCTTTTTTCAACCATCGAAAGCCCTTTTTGGATCGCGTCAATCAAGTCTTGCTCGTCAATTGGTTTGCTCAAAAAGTCGATGGCGCCATTGCGAAAAGCACGGCGGCAGGCATCAATGTCACCGTGTCCGCTGATGATGATCGTTGGCCAATCAAATTGCAGTTCCTGCAACTTTTCTTGTAACTTTAGACCGGTGATCATCGGCATTCTAATATCCAGAACCAGACAGCCTCTTGGTAGAGAGTTAATCTTGTTGAGTAATTCCTCTGGACCTCCAAAGGTGTGAACATCAACGCCTACCGTTTTCAGGAGCAGAGCCAAAGCACCGCGCACCGCTTTGTCATCATCAACGAGGTAAACTGGATGGTTCATTGCGCGGCTACCTGCACGTGACTATCTGCCCTTGGGAATATAGCTGTAAGAATAGTATGTCCGTCATTTTCAGTGGCAGAAATTTCACCGTCCATTCGTTCCACTAAACGTTGGCATAGAGCCAGTCCTAAACCTGTCCCCTCTGGCTTGCTTGTAACAAAGGGTTCAAACAAGCGGGCTTTGATGTCATCTGGCAAACCAATTCCATTATCTGAGACAACCAGAGAAACTGTATCGCTGGCCATCAGGATTTCAATTTCAACCGTTGGGTTGGCCACATCTTGAACAGCATCCAATGCATTTCGCACCAGATTAAAAATGACTTGCTCCAACTCGATTGGTTCGGCTTGGATGGTGTATGGCAATGTCTTGTCAAATTTGAAAATGAGCTTCGTTGATTGCCTGCTGGCTTCTGGTGCGAGCAACTCTTTCACGACATTTGCAGCGTTGGACAATGAACTCTGAGTGACTGGTCCACGGCTAGGTTTCGTCCAACGGCGCATCCGTTCAAGTATGATCGACGCGCGTTTTGCTTGTGTGATTGTATCATCAAGAACGGGGATAAGAGCGGGTGCATCGCCTCTTGTTGCCAAATGTTTACCTGCTTGCGATTGGCTCAAAATAGCGGTCAAAGGTTGCGTGAGTTCATGAGCCAACCCACTAGCCATTTCACCAAGGGCATTGACGCGTGACGCATGAGCAAGGCGCGCATCTTGAGCGCTCAACAGAGCATTTTTTTCCGCGTGGCGCGTTCTCAAATATTGCCTAATCCCGATGATCAAACTGATATAGACGATGGTGGCTAAAAAGCTCACCAATGCAATTCTTGACCACGAGATTGATTTGGGACCAAACGGCAACGACCAGAAGTTCAAGGTGAGGGGCTGAGATAAACTCCCTAGATCTTTTGAAAAAGTTGGAGCTGTACTTTCGTTATGACCACTTAAGAAAGCGCCGTCTGGCAAAGATAATCGATACCGAAAACTATTTGATTTCCAAAAATCAGACTCTGTCTCAATGAGTGCTGCACCATCTATTGTTAGGGCGAGGGCATATTTTGCGGAATTAGAGTTAGGGCTGCGCTTAATCAACAAATAGGTTTCAGGATCAACTGGATTAGAACGAAGCTGTAATGAACCAGTCGTCGTTTGCGCCGCATCGACCATCTGTTCGGCAAGGTCAGGATTGCTTTGATCATTGGTGCTTATTATAAATTTTCCGTCCTGCAAGCTGATAAGATTCACATTAACAATGCGTGGGTAAAACCGCATAATGGTCTCAGCAACATCAAGAAATAGATCGCGGCGCACAACAGGGCCAGCTGTCGCGATTGCTGACAACGATGTCAAATGGGCATCATGTTGGTCAGCTCGTTGTGATGCCAATCGCGCAATCGCATCGCCTTCGTCTGAAAGTCTCGTTTTGAAATTTTGATAATCGTAAATGGAGATGACAGCACTACACAGCAGTATCATCGCAATCCAACCAGCGCAGATGGTTTTATAATCTGAAAATTTTGAAACAGTTTTCAATAGTACACCTTATGTGCAAGTAGAGCCCATTGCGCACATACCATAAATTGAGATGCAATAAAAAGTTAGTCAGAAATTTCTGAAATCATGGTCAGGCACATTGAAAGGCCGCATTGAGCTCTAGCTCCCTCTATAGGTTGAATAACTGTACGGGGAAACAAGCAGTGGAACATGATAGTGGTCGATCTCGGATAGCGTGAAGCGAACTGGGATAATGTCGAGAAAAGGCAAAGTGCTTTCATCATGCGGTACGTTTTTAAAATAAGGGCCTACATGAAATTTTAGCTCATAAGTTCCTAGCCGAAAGGTGGCGTCTGTCAAAAGGGCATGGTCTGTTCGCCCGTCTTCGTTGGACAAGGTAGAAAGAATTTCTGTTGCGACCTCATTCTCAATATGGCTTAGCGAAATTTTGACGCCAGCAGCGGGTCTCCCTAAAGATGTATCCAAAATATGCGTACTCAGTTTTCCGCGTTTATTGAGTGACATCATTTTGTCTCTTCTTCAGTTTGCAGTTGCTTCACATAAAAAATCAAAGAGGCGCTTGTGATCAAAATCACAAGCGCCTCTAAATCTCATTAGGCTTACTTTTCAGCGATGCCAGTAGACTTAATCAATGGCGCCCATACATCAATCAACTCACTAACAAGGGCAGTGTAACCTTCGACAGACATAGGACGATTTGTGATACCGAGCTCAGTTAGGCGCTTTTGTACTGCTTCACTGGCAAAAACGGCGTTGATCGTTTCGTTGATCTGTTTTGCCTTGGCTGCATCAATGCCACTTGGGCCAGAAACACCAACCCAGTTTTCAATCACCACGTCATAACCTTGTTCTTTGAATGTCGGCAAATCAGGCAGTTGAGGGTTACGCTCTGGGGATGCAATCGCGATTGCAATCGCTTCTTTGTTCTCGATCAAATCGCTGTTTTGAACAGCCATGTCATAAAAAGTATCCAGAACTTTCGCACGGAAATCCTGAATAGCTGGTGCGCTACCTTTGTAAGGCACGTGGATGGATTTCACATCAAGTGCAGCGTCTACGGCTTCACCTAGAATGTGAGAAATTGAACCAACCCCACTAGAACCGTAAGTCAAGGAACCGTCTTTTACCTTGGCGATGTACTCCTTCAAGTTCGTAATGCCAGAGGATGGCTGAACGAATAGACCCGGAGCGGATGCACCTATGTAAGCAAGGTGGGTAAAGTCAGTACGCGGGTCAAATGGGATCGACTTGAAACGTGTTGGCGCGATAGTGAATGGCGCATTGTTGGCAAGAAGCAATGTTGTGCCATCGTTAGGCTGTTTTGCAACAAAGTCAGCTGCAACGGTGCCAGCCGCACCTGGACGATTATCAACGACTGCTTTTTGCCCAAAATCTTCACCAAGGTGTTTTGCAAGCAATCTTGCTACAAGGTCACTTGTTCCACCTGGTGGAAAAGTCACCACGATGCGAACTGGGTCATCGCTCCATTTGCCAGGCTCTGCTGCTGCAAACGGCGAAGCAAGCATGGCAAAAACTGCCATTGTTGTTCCTAAGAATTTTCTACGATTGAACGTCATCACTTATTCCTTTCTGATTAATTATATTCGTCTTTAAGGCGCGTTTGTGCCGATGTTTTCTAAGGGTGGCGTATAAGGCAAAAACAAGAATAGCCACGGTGATTGTGATGAGTGTTGCGCTGATTGGGCGCTCTAAAAACACCATCGGGTCGCCGCGCGATAGCAACATTGCGCGACGCAGTTGTTCTTCCATTAAGGGACCAAGAACAAAGCCTAGTAAAAGGGGGGCGGGCTCAAATTTAAAGAGCCGCATGATGTAGCCAGCGCCGCCAATAATCAGCGTCAGCCATACATCGAATACGTTGTTATTGAGGCTATACACACCAATACAAATCAGCACGATGATGGTTGGATACATGTACTTGTATGGGATTTTCAAAAGCCTGACCCAGATGCCAATAAGGGGGACATTCAAAATGATCAGCATGATGTTTCCAACAAGGAAGCTTGCGACCAACCCCCAGAATAAATCTGGTTGTTCTGATATCAATCTTGGGCCCGGCGTAATACCATAAATCATGAGTGCACCAATGACGATGGCCATGGGCGGGCTGCCTGGGACACCCAGTGTCAATGTTGGGACAAACGCTGTTTGGGTGGCTGAGTTGTTGGCGGCTTCTGGAACTGCAACACCAGGTACAACACCCGTTCCAAATTTATGGCGAAGGGGATTGATCCGTTTTTCGACCGCATAAGCAATTGCCGCGGCAATGGTTTGCCCCGTTCCTGGCAATGCGCCAAAAAAGGAGCCAATAGTGCTGCCACGCAAGATCGGTGCGATAAGCGATTTCCATTCTTCTTTGGAAGGGTGAAAATCGTTGTAATCGATCTCTTGCTTCATGCCGCCATTTTTGTTTGTGCGGATAGAAGCAATAAGTTCACTGACACCAAACAAGCCCATCGCAACGATTACGATATGTACCCCATCGCGTAATTCAGGAATGCCCATCGTAAAGCGAAGATCGCCAGTTGTTAGGTCAATACCAATAGTGCCAAGCATTAAGCCGAGCATAACCATTGCAACACCACGAAGTGCGCCGCCATTACTCACAACTGAGGCCGCAATCAGTCCTAATAAAATTACGGCAAAATAATCAGCAGGACCAAAAGATAGAGCCAGCTTCGCCAATGATGGCGATAGCACCGCAATCACGATCATCCCAATTATACCACCGCCGAATGATGCCGCCGCAGTGGAAAACAGGGCAACGCCTGCACGGCCTTTTTTGGCCAAAGGATATCCCTCAATCGCCGTGATTGAAGCGGCAGGTGTACCGGGGATATTCATCAAGATAGATGCGATAGAACCGCCATATTCTGCCCCATAATATACACCGGCAATCATCACGAGTGCAGAGGTTGGTTCTAGTGAAAAAGACAATGGCAAAATCATTGAGATCGCCGCCATAGATCCAATGCCAGGAAGGACGCCGATGAAGGTTCCTAAGAAGACGCCAATGAAGCAATAAATGAGGTTTTCAGGTTGTAGTACAACCAAGAGACCATCGTAAAAACTTGCGAAAATTTCCATCTCAAATTCCCACAAATGCTTTGAAAGGCAAGTTGATTGCCTTGATGAAAAGTGCCCAACAGCCAAGCGCAACAAACGCGCCTAAAACAATCTTATAAGGGAAGCCAATGCTTTTATCTGGCATGCTGGCAACGACGACGGATAGGAAAGCTGCTGGGACAAGACCTAGCCGGTCAACAAGCAATGCAAAGGTCGCGATGGCTGCTGATATTGCTAAAAAACCAATCCAGTCTGGCGCTTCTTTAATGCCGTCACCACGAAACTCATCTAGGAAGATGAAGAGGGCAAGCACGAGAACAATAAGGCCTGTAAGAACCGGAAAGGCTCCTGTCCCAAGCCGTGTTGGTATGCCTAGACCTAACTCTAAGCCGCCTGCGATGAAAATGAGGCTGAGGACTAAAAGGAGGATGGCTCCAATTGTTCCCACCCAAGTGCGCTGTTTTGGTGCGCTCAATGTGTCATCTAATGAATTTGCCTCGCCACTATCTGGTTTCATTTGAAACTCCAGACTTGGTAGCAATGTCAAAATTTTTCAAAACACGGGCTTTACTAACAATCACGACTTGTTCAATCGCATTGCTTATTTCAGATTTTTTATTACCCGATAACCGAACCTTGAACTCGTCAAGCACACTGGCCAAATTGTCGTGACGCACCAATGCTGTGATGAAAGGGAAGCCGAACTTCTCTTTGTATTCTAAATTGAGTTTTTTTAGCCGAGCAATTTCAGCGTTAAAGTCAGAAGTTAGGTGCAGTCGGTTTTGCTCGCTCTGGGATTCGTGTGTCATTTCCAGTGGCTTGTCGGGTGCCAATTCTGGGTGAGAATTAAAAAGAGAAATTTGGCTTTCATCATCGAGGCTATGAAGTTCCTCCGCGATAGCTAAAGCGATCTCTTCAGCATTTTTAAAAGGTCTTTTTTCCGCAACACGAATTGCAACATGAGGAGCGCGTTCAATAAGAGGTTCCAGCAGTTGAAATGCTTGGTCGTTATCGGCCTTATTTAAATGTTCTAGGCTACTCACAGCACAAAACCCCTTAATTTAGGAAAAGGCTATGACTCCAGATTGTTGCTGTCTATAGAATAAAAAATAACAATCCATTCTATTTATTAGAATATAATATATCGGCCGTTTTACTGGCACTTTAACGCAGCCTCGAAGTTTAATGTGTTTCCAAAATGGTTTTAGTGATCTCGAGCACTTTGCGACAAATGATTGAAACGGGCATTTGAGCGTTGGATACCAAAGCAATTGTTTGGTTGAAGGTGTCATCATCACTGATCGGGATGAAGGTAAGCGTTTGCGCTTCAAGCTCGGGTGCCGCGTCTAATTGCGAGGTCACCGCAATATAGTTTCCAGAGGCGACAAGAAGCTTCATCAATTGGATGGAATTCACACTGACAGCATGTTCGATATGATCAAAAAGCCACCCATGATGAGCTTCTAACAATTGGCGGATGGCTAGAGTTTTGCTCTGGAATACCAAAGAATGATTGGCAAGTCCTTCAATGCTTACTTTGTTTTTTTGCGCGAGTGGGTGCTCAGGTGTTGCAATGCAGCCAAGAACAAATTCGCGCGACCAATGGAACTTTAAATTTTCCTCTGGGCCAGGGTTCGAGACAATGGCGATATCAAAATCCCCATTGCGAATGCCAGAAACAGCATCTTTAGGACTTAGAATTTCGATCTCTAAAGTGACTTTAGGATGAGCTTTTGAAACCCGTTTTACTAGTTCCAATACAATCCCATTTACCATGCTATCCATGGCTGCAATGCGCACTTGCCCAGTTTCAACGCCTTTATGCGCTTGGATGAGGGTCTGTAATTTTACGCTATCCAGTCGCCAATTTCGAGACATGTCTAGGATCAGGCGCCCTGAATAAGTAAGTGTCACGCCCTTGGTGTCGCGGCTAAACAAAGCCTCTCCCAGCATCTCTTCCAGAAGAACAATTTGGCGATGAACAGCAGAGGCAGAAATGCCAAGTTCACGAGAAGCGGCCTGAATAGAGCCAAGCTTTGCAACGCATTCCAGATATTGAAGAGAGCGGGGAACCAAGTGAAGTGTCATCGTCTTGCGCTTTTTGCTTGATGTTGAAACCCCCAATATTCAAAGGGTTGGAATATGGGTTAGGACAGGTTGCGCTTTATAAGCTATTCTAATTTTTATATGAAACTAGCATGATAGTGAATTGTAATTAGAACAATTTTTTGACTATCGCCCATTGTTAAATGCACATTGAGCAACTTTGTAAGTCACATGGTCATGTAAAAAGGAACCGTCATGGATCAAGGTAATGACAGCACGAATGCGGCGGCTGGGGGCATATCAATCCATGCCGTTGATGTTGCCAATGGTATTCCTGCCAAGGGATTGGCGGTAAGGCTATTTTTCTTAGGCGATACAGAAATTGAAATCGCTTCAGGTGCTTGTGATGTTTCAGGATTATTGCAGCATCCAGTATCCAAGGGGCAGGGCGTCCGTCGAGGGATGTATCGTGTGCAATTTTCCGTCGGCGATTATTTTCGCAACTTAGGGGCAGATCTTCCAGATCCCGCTTTTATGGAAACAGCTATTTTCCACTTTGGCATTGATAAGACCGGAGAGCATTTTCACCTGCCATTTAAATTTACAGCATGGGGCTATTCATTGTTTCGCGGTGGCGCATAAGTTTCCGGCCTCCATGTTAGCAAATTCAATTGATGAAGCAGCCGCTTTGGAATGAAGTTTGGTGCGATGTCGTGCAAGTAGACAACACATAACAATCACGTTTTGTTATACTTGTAAGGTTACAGATTTTAGCTACGATTATATCCATCGCATGAGTGCGAAAATAAGTGACCAATTTGGCTGTTAGGCTTCACGCATGAATTTGAGAGATTTAGAATATTTGGAAGCGGTTGCTGTTCATAAGAATTTCAGCCGCGCAGCCCTTGCGTGCAATGTTTCGCAACCTGCCTTATCCAGCCAGATTAAAAAGCTCGAACAGGAATTAGGCGTCGAAATTTTCGATAGGCGTCATAATGAAGTTTTGCTGACAGAATTTGGTGCGCTTATAATCGACAAAGCAGCCTCAATTAATAGCAACACGCGCGCGATTAAAGATGTTGCAATGCAGTTTAAAGATCAGGAAGCGTTTCCGTTTAAACTTGGAATAACGCCAACACTCGCACCTTATCTCATTGGCTACTTTCGCGAACTAATCGGTAATCTATATCCCTCCATGCGGGTTGTTTTGGTGGAAGATAAGCCCGTTCAACTGGCTCGAAAAATTGAAACGCGTGAGATCGATGTGGCGCTTCTTGCCCGCAAGACTTTTGATAAACTGGGTGAAAATCAGGAAAAACCGACCCTTTCTTTTCAGTCTTTATGGCTGGAACCCCTGTTTCTTGCAGCAAAGGCGGGGACACCTTTAGCCAGCCGCAAAAGCATTTTAGCTAAAGACGTTCCAGCAGACCGCCTTATCCGCTTCTCAATTCCCTTTGGTTACGAGTTGGAGAAAGACTTGCCAATGGTGACTGATGAAGCTGAAAGCAAAGTAGAGTTCGATGTCACCGCAGCTCGATTTGAAACGGTATGCCGACACATTAGCCATAGTGAAGATTGCACGATCGTAAACTCAATTGCAGCAGAGCAATTTACGAAAGATCGATGGGGTTTGTCGTTTATCCCTTTTGAAGATGCAGGCAACAAACGCGACTTGGGTGTGGTTTCGCGTAAGGGGTATAATCGTCAGTCATTGCTGGATAACCTCATAACGGCGATTGTCGGGTCGCCACCAGCAGGCACGTTCGCGGTTCCCAGTCTTTAGAACAACTAACCATAACGGCCCATCTTGCACGACCAACAAATGGCTGGTGCGCGCAAGTGCTTTATAAGTGCATAGTGAGTTATAATATGCATTATAATACTCAAATTATAGAATAAATTATAAAACAAATGTGAACTGCTGTGAATGAACCGATGCTTCACCACTGATTAAGCGGTTGCAATACCCTGTTTTTACGAGACATTTTCGCTTTATAGCCCGAGACACACCGTCAGTATAATGAGTCCTTATATAATGCATAAGGACAATGTATTTCATACAATTTTAACTTTCTGCAAGGTTCCGCGGAGCCAAAGGCGCTGCCCCTGCGCTGTTTGGTCCCTTAAATTACCTATTGGAGAAAAGTCATGGCATCAGGAATTTTAGCGAGTTTACGCTCAAAGTTTTTGAATACGTCGTCGCTGGCTCAAGAAACAGTTCGCGATAACCAAACACTCGTACAAGGTTTCTTTCAAAACTCAGTTGTAGAACATGTTCCAGCATTTTTGCTGGACAATGATTTTGCGCGGCTTTTGAATTTTGGCCTTATCACAACAGAAGGCTCACCTTCCGCTGTTTCCATCACTGGAGATGGTTCAGATCTCTTCAACTTCCGCTCTGCTTCAATTGATGCAAATGGCGCTAATGCGACCGGCATCGATGTGACAGGCAGCGCAGATATTCGTAACTTTGGCGATGTCGCTGGCGATTTTAACGGCGTTAGTTTTTCAGGAAGCCAGTCTTCGGGAAGTCTCGATAACTTCTTTAACGCAACAATTTCATCAGACAGCCGCGCAGTAAACATTCAAGGTAACAATGTTGACGTGCGCAACTTTGGCAACATTTTGGGCACCGGTGATCAACGCAACGGTACAATATACACAGACGCGACCGCTGAGAATTTCTCAATCGGCAACTTTGCTGGCGGCATCATTGATGCGGGTGTGGGCAACCAAGGTGCAGCGATTTCTCTGCAAGTTGGCAATGTTGAAAATGATGTTGTGTCTGGCAATATCGTCAACGGCTTTGGCTCAACAATTCAAGGTCGCGGACAAGCAGCCTCTGACAGCACGCTTGCTGGTGATGGTATTCGTATTAACAACGGTGCTGACGGAACGGTCTTTGATAGCGATATCGTCAATAGCGGTCTTATTTCTTCTGAAAGCGATCAAGGCACAGCCGGTGGTATTCGCGTTGCAGATGGACAGGCGTTTGATGGCCAAATTTTGAACACACAAACTGGTGTGATCGAAGGCGCTGCCAATGGTCTTTATATTGGTGATGCGGAGCATGATCTGGACGTATTCAACTTTGGTACGATCAGTTCAGACAGCCGCGCAGTAAACATTGATGGTACAGGCGTCGATCTTATCAACGGTGGCGATATCCTCGGTACTGGTGATCAGCGCAATGGTACTGTTTATGCTGACGGCACCGCCAACAACTTCTCAGTTACAAACCTTGTAGGCGGCACAATTGATGCCGGCGTTGGTAACCAAGGTTCTGGCTTTGGTGTTGAGATTGGCGAAAACAGCAATAGTTTCGAACTAAACAACGCTGGCCTTATCCAAGGTCGCGGCGATGCTTCTGCCGGGTCAAACCTTGCAGGTGACGGTGTTCGTATCGGTAATGTTGGCAATATCGGCTCAACCGATGCAACAATCAACAATACCGGTACGATCACTTCTGAGGGTGCTAATGGCACTGTTGCTGGTGTGCGTTTCGTCAATGGTGTTTCATTCCAAGGCGAGTTTAACAATGCTGGCGAAATCAGCGGCGTACAAAACGGTGTTTACTTCGGCAATCCAGTCAATGGCGAAGGCGCTGACCACACGGGCGGTGTTTTCAACAACCTTGAAGGTGGTGTTATCTCTTCTGACAGCCGAGCTTTCAACATTGATGGCATCGGACTTGAAGTAAACAACGCTGGCGATATCGTCGGTACGAGTGACCAACGTAATGGTACAGTTTACGCAGATGGAACAGCTCAAGACTTCACTTTCAATAACGCGTCTACAGGTGTTGTTGATGCAGGTGAGGGCAATCAAGGCTCTGGCTTTGGTGCAGAAATTGCTGGAAGCAACTCGTTCGCGTTGAACAATGACGGCCTTATTCAAGGGCGTGGAGATGCAGCCGCAGGAACGAATGCAGCAGGCGATGGTGTTCGCATCGGCAATGTTGGAAACAGCGGTGACTTTGATGGTGACATTACAAACAGTGGCACAATCACATCAGAAGGTGCCAATGGAACTGTTGCGGGTGTCCGCGTTGTAAACGGCGTGAACTTCCAAGGTACATTGACCAATAGTGGTCTGATCTCTGGCGTTCAAAACGGTGTTTATTTCGGAACTGGCAATCACGCTGGTGGTCAATTCATCAACACGGGTGAAGTAACTTCTGACAGCCGTGCATTGAACATTGACGGCGAAGGCCTTGAAGTCATCAACGAAGGCTCAATTCTCGGTACGGGTGATCAGCGTAACGGTACTGTTTATGCAGATGGTACAGCGGATAATTATACGCTTACCAACCGTGGTTTGATTGATGCTGGAGAAGGTAACAATGGTTCTGGTGTATCGCTTCAAACAGGCGATGTGGCTGGCGATATTGTTTCTGCTTCCATATTCAATGAAGGCACTATCCAAGGTCGCGGCGATGCGAGTGAAGGCAACACTATTGGTGATGGCTTGCGCGTATTTACTGGTCAGGAAGATGCAAGCTTTGCTGGCGTTATCCAGAACGAAGGCCTTATCGCTGGTTCTGATGCATCAGATGCAGCTGCGGGTATTCGTATTGATGGTGGTGTTGACCTTTTAGGTGCGATTATCAACGAAGGCGAAATTCGCGGTACAGTGAACGCGATTGATGCACGTGACGCAGGCGCTGTGACGATCGTCAACGATGATGAAGGTGTGATCAACGGTAATGTTTTGCTGGGTGACGGCGATGACATTCTGGTCAACCTTGGTGAAATCAATGGTGTGATCGACGGCGGTGCCGGACGTGATGCTATTATTGCTGGTGACGGCGACGATACGCTTGTTGGCGGTCTCGGCAGTGACTTCCTAGAAGGTGGAGACGGCATTGATACAGCTGACTTCTCTGACTTGGATGTTCCTGTAACAGTTCGTCTTGATGCAAATGGTAATGGTACAGCTACCCGTGAGACTGGTTTTTCTGTTGTTGTTGATGAGGCTATCGTCAATGAAGCAGGCGATTCTTATGGTGAGCAATTCATCGAAGAAGCGGTTGCTGGAAACCTTTACTACAATATCCACACGACGGATTTTGCTGGTGGAGAAATTCGCGGTCAGCTGTTTGTTGAAAACGATGTAACCGAGCACGGTTTCCGCGTTATCACATTGGCAGGCGATCTCGATGCAGCCCAAGAACCTGGTCCATTGTCTGACAGTGCAGCAACAGGTAGTGCAACACTGACAATCAGACAAAACCTAGAAACTGGTGAAGTTGTTTACTCAAGCGAACTCAACGTTGTTGGCCTTGCTGAAAGTGACCTGCAAACACCTGCTCCGGGCGTTCTGTCTGCTATTCACTTGCACAATGCACCAGCTGGCATCAATGGCCCAGTGGTTCAAGATACGCTTGTGGATGCGGGTGCAACACTGGATGTGTCTGAACCAATCTCTGCAACTGGTGTTGTTGGTGAAGATGTTATCGATGAGGTTGTTGAGACTGACGTGCTGTTTTCAATTGAAAACGTTATCGGTTCTGACGACGTAGATACCATTGATTTGAGCAGCTTTGGTGAAGGCGTGGTGATCGACCTTGATGTCAACACTCCACAGCCTGGCCCAGCATCGCAGGACGGTGAAATCCGTGTTGATGGTGAAGTTGTTAGTGAAGTTGATGACTTTGAAAATGTCGTCGGTACATCTGGCGATGATCTGATCTTGGGTAACAATGAAACCAACATCCTCGAAGGTGGTGCTGGTAACGATGCCATCCATTCATTCGGTGGTGTCGACACCATCGATGGCGGGAGCGGTATTGATACAGCGCTCTTTTCAGCTGGTGGCGGAGTTACGCTTGATCTGGATGAAGATGGCAACGGTGTCGCTACAATAGGCGATGCTCTATCTGATACTGTTTTGAACTTTGAAAACATCAATGGTTCAAACAATGCTGCCAGTGCAAATGGTGGTGCTGATGATCTGTCAGGAAACTCAGGCGTTAACGTGCTCAACGGTCAAGCCGGTGATGACACGCTAAACGGCGAGGGCGGTAACGACACGCTTATCGGCGGCATAGGCAACGACACGCTCATCGGTGGTGCAGGCGCTGACACATTCATTTTCAATGATGGTGACGGCATTGATACCATCGTCGATTTTGAAGCAGGCGTGGATAGCATCCAACTTGGCGACTTCGGTCCTGACTTCGACGTTGCAGGTGCGCTGTCTAATGCACAACAGGATGGAGACGATGCAGTCCTCAGCCTTGGTGAAGCAGCAAGCGTGCGCCTCGCAGGTGTCGATGTTGATAGCCTAAGCGAAAACGACTTCGTGGCTTAACTCCCTAACGAACCGGAGTAGCGGCGATGCCGCTACTCCTCTTTTATTTTAATCCATACGAAGAGGTGTCGTGATGGTCGATAATCAAAACCCAATTTCTACAGCGATGAAAACCCTTAAGAGCGGTTTTGTTGCTATTGCTTTGTTCAGCCTTGTGTTGAACCTGCTGATGCTTACTGGTCCCCTTTACATGCTACAGGTCTATGATCGGGTACTAACAAGCCAAAATGAAGATACGCTGATTGCGCTAAGTCTTCTCCTCGCCGGTGCTTTTCTTGTCATCGGATTGCTCGAGTTTATTCGGTCTCGCATCCTAAGCCGCCTTGGCACCAGATTTGAACTGGATGTTGGCATTCCTGTTTTGACAAGTACCATGCGCCGTAAAGTCGAAGGCCGTGCCAAAACTGGCGATAATGTTGTTGCCGATGTGAATGCCTTTCGCGATTTTCTTTCTGGCAGCGGGCTAATTCCATTCTTCGATATGCCATGGGTTCCAATTTACCTTGGTGTTCTTTTCATCCTTCATCCCTATCTCGGGTTGCTCGGTGTTGTTGGTGCGGTTGTGTTGATTATTCTTGCAATGATCAATAGTTCCGCGAGTAACGAACCGATGCAGCAAGTGGCGCATAATCGTGGTCGCAGCGATGGTCTATTCGCTACCTGCGAACGCAATGCGGAGCTTATCCAGTCTATGGGTATGCGTAACGACCTTGCACGCCGTTGGAATTCTCTACAGATCACGGCAAGCTATTTCAAAACCCAAGTGACAGATCGTATCTCAACTTTTGCAACGATCTCGAAAACCTTTCGCATGGCCTTACAGTCCGCTGTACTTGGTGTTGGCGCAGCACTCGCCATCGCCGGCGACACCTCAGCCGGTGCTATGATTGCTGCAACCATCATCATTGGCCGTGCGCTCGCGCCCATTGACCAAGGAATTGGTCAATGGCGCACCCTATTGGCAGCCTCCACGTCGTTTCGCAAACTAAAGCGTTTGACGTTGGAAAACCCTGCCGAAAAGCCAAAGTTGCTTTTACCAAATGCCAGATCAAGCCTCAGCGTAAATATCCAAAAAGCAGGCCCACCATTGGCGCAAAATGCAACGCTCTCAAACATAACATTCAATATGGATGCAGGCGATGTTGTCGCGGTGATTGGGCGCAGTGGATCAGGAAAATCCACGCTTGCCAGAATGCTCTCTGGTATCTGGTTCCCTCAAAAAGGAGAAGTTTGCTTCGACAAGAACCCGACAACTCAGTGGAACAGTGACCAACTTGGACGCATGGTCGGTTACCTTCCACAAGATGTTGAACTTTTCGATGGCACAATCCGCAATAACATTGCTCGCTTCGCAGATGATGTGGACGATGGAGCCGTCTACAAAGCGGCGACGGATGCGGGCGTTCATGATATGATTTTGGACCTGCCTGATGGCTATGAATCAGAGCTTGGAAAAGATGGCTTATTCCTCTCTGGCGGGCAGCGTCAACGCTTAGGCCTTGCACGGGCGCTTTACAAAGACCCGTTTCTTCTCGTGCTTGATGAACCAAACTCCAACCTAGATGCAAATGGCGACACTGCCCTTTTGCGCGCGGTTCAAGCAGCACAAAGGCGTCGCGCGGTTGTGGTGGTGATGACCCATCGCCCAAGCGCCCTACAGGCCGTCAATAAAGTTTTGATCCTCAACAATGGCACTCAGACTAGTTTTGGCCCGAAGGAAGAAGTGCTTCGACAGCAAACCCGTAAAGTATTCGACAACAATCCGGTCAAGCGCATTCAAGCAGCTACCGATGAAATTGCGCGTGCCGCAGAAAACGTGAAGGTGCCATCATGAACCAGTCTCTTAAACCCTATGATAGAAATTCCCATGCACTATCCGCTCAGGATATCTCAGCTGCCTATATGTCGAGTTCAACGCGAATTTCGCGATTGGTCATTTTTGGATTGCTTTGTGTTGCGTTTTTCGTCGGTGGTTCCATTTATTGGTCGCTGATGACAAAGCTGGACGGTGCCGTTGTTGCGCCAGCTTCTTTCGTGGTGGAAGGCAACCGCAAAACAGTTCAGCACCTTGAAGGGGGGATTGTAAGCGAACTCCTCATCAAAGAAGGTGATGTGGTAGAAGCCAATCAAACCCTACTGCGACTTGATAGCACTGACACGGATGTCAATTTAACCGTTCTTGGCGGCCAGTTCTCCGAATTGGTTCTGCGCCGCGCCCGTCTTACGGCAGAACTACAAGGTGACGATAGGTTTCCGCCTGTTCGCATCGATCCTGAGATTTCAAAGCGATTGGATGAGAAAAAGTTTCGAGCTACTTATCAAACCCAAAAACGTCTGTTTGATACTCAACAAGTCGCAAGGCAAAGTGAGGAAGAAATTTTGGAGCAGCGGGTTGAAAGTCTGAATCAGGAAATCGAAGGGTTGGAAAATCAACGCGGAGCAAACCAAAACCAACTTAACATCGCAAGGCGCGAATTAGGCGGCCTTCAAAAGCTCTTTAAACAGGGTTATGCATCCGCAAGCCGTGTGAATGTTGTACAACGTGAAATTGAACGGCTGCGTGGTCAAGATGCCTCTTTTAAAACCTCCCAAGCACGGGCGCGCAATCAAATTGGTGAGCTACAACTCTCTGGTTTAAGTGAGAAGCAGAACCGGCGTGAGCGTGCGACTGCTGAACTCGCTTCAATCCAAGCACAATTGGCAACGGTCGAACCGCAATATTTAGGTGTTGTACAACGGCAAAAACGTATCGATGTCAAAGCGCCAGTTAGCGGTAAGATTGTCAACTTGAACATCTACACACAAGGCGGTGTTATCCGTCCAGGTGAAGATATTTTAGATATCGTACCCGCAGATGAAGCCTTGGTCGTGGCGGCTCGTGTTAGCCCGACAGATATCGAAAAACTGCGGATTGGACAGGAAACTCGTATTCGCCTAACCGCATTCGATCAAACCAACGTGCCTGAAGCGCAAGGCATTATCTTGGACCTTTCTGCCGACAGCATTCGAGACGAACGCAGTGGTGCTGAGTATTTTGTTGCGAAAGTGCAGCTTGATGAGGAGCAGTCAGCTGATGTCGAGGATTTGAAGTTCGTGCCTGGTATGCCCGCCGATATTTTCGTCAATACTGGTGAGCGCACGGCGATCAGCTATCTCTTACAACCGCTCAGCAATCGTCTTTCACGCACATTCATTGAATAGCTGAACGTTCGAAGGGAGAAACGAGAAAACCACCACAAACCCAAAGAGGTTGTCGCAAATTTACGACAAGCAAATGTGTTAGTTGGGCAAGTGCATTGATTAGGTCGGCAAGGCAGTACGCTCGATATGGTTCGTCGTGCACTCGCCGACCTTGTCATTTCGCGCTGCCCGCCTGTGTATGTTCATTCTGACAACGGCCCCCAAGACAAGAGGTCGAAACTGTTATCAAACCGTTCACTACATTTCCAATTGATTGCTAAAGTGGGCGTCTGTGAAATTGGTTTTAATTATTCAATGCTAGGTTTCCCCCTGTTTGGAATTTGTCGGTGTTAATTTTATGCGGTTGTTGAGAGCGCTTTTGAAAGATTCAAGTGGGAGCATGGCTATGATCATGTCCATTGGATTTGTAGTGCTCATTGTCGGCTTAGGCGGTGCTGTGGATATCGCAGTGCTTCGGCAACAAAAAGCGATGTTACAAAAAGCCGCTGACGCTGCCGCGCTTGCCAGTGTAAATGAATTGGGCTTAGCAAGCACGAATGAGCAAGATATTAAAGCGGTCGCGAAACAATATGTTTTTGTGAATTTTGGAAAAGAACATTCCGTCGCCGCAGAAGGCTCAGGCGATCTCGATATTGGTGTGATAGTCGACCCTGATGCCAAGTGGGTAACAGTTGATGTTGCTTATAAATGGAGCCCATTTTTTGCTCATCTTATCAATGATCGTGTGACACCTTTAAATGTTTCTGCCACGGCGTCTTTGGCTGGAGATCAAAGTATTTGTGTGATTGCACTCGATGAAACCAATGACCAATCTTTATTCATGAGTGGTGAATCAACAATAATGGCAAATGGGTGTGGAGTTTATTCAAACTCAAGCTCCACTGTCGGTCTCGACCTCCAACACCCGAATTCATTCTTGGAGGCTGCATCTACATTTACCTCAGGTGGGTTTGGTGGATTTGAGGCTAACTTTAATCCAAGCCCAATCACCGATAGTCCACCGATTGATGACCCGTTAGCAAACAGAGCATATCCTGAGATTGAGGCCTGTAGTGCTGACAACACAAATTTATCTTTTTCAACTGGGCGAGTGAGGCAAGATCCACGCTTTCAAGGCGGTGTTCTTACATTTACCCCCGGTACATATTGCAATGGGTTAAGAGTTACCGGAAGGCTTGAAGTTTCATTTGAACCGGGTGTCTATGTTTTCAAAGACGGGCCGTTAGAAATTACAGGCGACGCGACAATTACAGGTGAGAACGTCGGTATGTTTTTCACCGGTGAAGAATCAACCTTCGCGTTTACAGGCTCGAGCCAAGTTAGTCTGACTGCACCAGATGAAGGCCCAATGGCGGGCTTACTATTTTTTGAAGACAGAAATTCACCTCCTAACCGTAGTTTCAGGATTGAAACACGAGATGCGGAACGCTTTGAGGGTACAGTTTATTTGCCGCGTGGAAAGTTCGTTATCGATAAGGCCAGTAGGCTAGGGCAGCAGTCCAATTGGACGGCTATAATTGCTCATCAAATCGAGACTGGTGACGGGCCTGAACTTCAGATTAATTCTGACTTTAGCGCCTCAACCGTTCCTGTGCCAGAAGGTCTCGCTCCTAACGGGGGTGGACCCATATTAACGGGCCGCAAGGAACTTTAGGACTTTATGATGGCAGGAGGACAAACACCTAAACAAACAGCGCGCTATCGTGACAGTCTGCATATTCGACTTTCAATCACCCTTGGTGCATTGATATTTGTGTCAATGATGGTCTCCTTCACGGTGCTTTCTTATTTCTCGTTTGAACGGGAAATCACAACAAAGAGAAACGCCTTGCGGGGTGCTGCCATCGTATTTTCAGCACCAATCGCAGACGCCATGGCTGAAGGTAATCGAGGTGGTGTTCAAAGGATTTTGACGGGGATCGGTCGGTTTGATGAGTTCAAATTCGCATCTGTTTTCGATCTGCATGGAAAACCCTACGCTGAAGTCGGTTATCAAGCGATTTTAAAGCGAGACAATCGGAATTTAGAGGAGGAGGCCTTTTCTAATTTTCTCCTTCATAATGACTTATGGGTAGAAGAAGAAATTCGAAAGTCTGGATCCGTAATTGGCCATGTGCGCCTGCTGTCAGATATTTCATCCATTCGCTCTGGGTTAATCAAGAACCTGCTTTTCACATTGGCAATTGCTGTTGGGTCATCACTCCTCACAATCCTGCTTTTAATGCGTTCAATCCGCCTATTGACCCAACCAATACGCACTCTGTCATCCTTTATGCAAAAGGTCGGCTCAACACAGAGTTATTCTTCTAGAACAGAAGAAAAGACCAAGGGAGAGATTGGGGTTTTAGAACATTCTTTCAATGAGATGTTAGAAGGCATTGAGAGCCGAAATGACGCACTACTAGATTACCAACATACTTTGGAAGACAAGGTTGCAGACCGAACACAAGAATTGACTGTTGCTAAAAACGAAGCCGAAACGGCGAACGCAGCTAAATCAGAGTTTTTGGCGACAATGAGCCATGAGATCAGAACACCAATGAACGGTATGCTCGTGATGGCCGAGCTTCTGACAACAGCTAACCTTCAGCCAAAGCAACAAAGATACGCTGATGTTGTTATGAAATCAGGCCGAAGTCTGCTTACAATCATCAATGACGTGTTGGATTTTTCCAAGATCGAATCTGGCAATTTAGATCTTGAATCTATCCCGGTGAATGTGCGCACCTTCAGCGAAGATGTGATGTCATTATTTTGGCAAGCAGCACAAGAAAAGCAACTCGATATTGCCTGTTATATAGGTCCCAATATTCCCACTGAGATCGATGGTGATCCAGTTCGGCTCAACCAAGTTTTGAGCAATCTCGTCAATAACGCATTGAAGTTCACTGAGGCCGGCCATGTTCAAATCTATATTGAACAAAGTCCCCATGCGTCTTCGTCTATTCGCATAGCTGTAAAAGATACTGGTGTCGGCATCCACCGCGATAAGCTGGGTAAAGTATTTGAAAGCTTTGTTCAGGCAGACCAATCAACCACACGTAAATATGGTGGGACAGGTCTCGGCCTCCCAATTTGTAAGCGGCTTGTTGAGGCAATGGGTGGTGAAATTGGCGTCGAAAGCGAGCCAGGTCATGGATCGACATTCTTCTTTGATTTGCCTCTCAATGTGCCATTGGAAATAGTCAAAAAACCTGATGTACAAAATAAACGTGCTCTTCTGGTTATGCCGAGCAGTGCAACTTTCCATGTGTTGAAGGACGCATTCGAACGGTGCGGTATTGATGTCGTGTCACGAGCAAGCGTTGATCAAGTTAAAGCTCAAGAATTCAAAGTTGATTACGTGATTGCCCGAACCTCCGACTTGTTAACACTGCGGGGGAAGGTTTGGGCGCAATATTGCGTGGCTCTAACTGGGCTTGGTGAGTTTACCGTCGAGAAGCTGATTGATGAAGACAAAGTACATGACCTCATCAACCTTCCTGCTTCTAGCTGTGGCGCACTTGAGGTAGCTAAACGGCTTCTTGTTGAGGCACCAAAAGCCAAGGCCCTGTTTGGTGACACAGGAACCCGTGACAATGGGTTTGCTTCGTTCAAAGGTCGTCAAATACTCGTGGCGGATGATAACCCCGTAAACCGCGAAGTCATTGTGCAGGCCCTCAACCGTTTTGATATAGAGCCTATCGTTGCAGAAAATGGATTGGAGGCTCTTGCTGCTTTCAACCAGCAACCCTTTGATTTGGTCTTTATGGACTGCAGCATGCCGGAAATGGATGGCTTCCAGACCACAGAGATAATTCGACAAAGAGAATTAGAACAGAAAAAGACGCCAACACCTATCATCGCTTTAACCGCGCACCTTGCAGACAAAATTGCTGATCAATGGAAAGACGCTGGCATGGACGGCATCATTGTGAAGCCTTTTACGATGGAAACTCTTCATCAAGGTTTGATGAAATGGTTGGACAAAGATGAAATTCAAACTGAAATCAAAGAAGCAAACTTAGCCACTCAAAACGGCTCATCCACGCCTCAACAATCTCATAATCTATTTGATGAACAAGCTCTGGATAACCTAAGGGAAATCCTTGGTGATGCGTTTGAGGTTAGTTTCAACAAACTCCTTTCGCTATATCAGGCGAATGCACCAGTACTTGTGAGCCAAATTTTAGACGGTTTTCAACAAGCCGATGCGAAGATGGTTTTCGAAAATGCGCACGCGTTAAAATCAATGGCTGCAAATGTTTCTGCTTCCACTTTATCAAGCAGTTGTGCTGCAATCGAAAAGGCCGGACAAGATAAAAACCTAAATTCTGCCCAGTTAGAACTGGAAGAACTGCAAAGAATTCATGATCAACTCATGCGCGAAATTGATAGCCGTCTTAAAAAACAAGACAGTCAAACCCCGCTATTTTCGGAAGCCTCTTAAGTCTTAGTTAAGTGACTATCTTAGTATTATTTTGATGTTCCCGTGGGATAATACACCTATATTGCAATTGCGGGTAGCGCTCCATGTTTCAAATTGGAAAAGTATTACTGGTCGATGATGACCCAACTCAACTGATTGTGTTGAGTGGATATTTTATGGGGCTTGGGTGCGATCAAATTTTTGAAGCGCCGTCTGCTAAAAAAGCACTGGAAATAGTCCAGGAAAATAAGGACGAAATATCTCTAATTGTTTCTGATTTGATGATGCCCGATATGGATGGCATTGAGATGCTACGCGCGCTCAAGCAAGATGGCTACAATGGTTCAATTGCCCTGATTTCCAGCCTAGAACAACGCTTGATCGACAGCGCACGCAAGCTTGGCAATCTACACCAATTAAAGATCATTGGCACATGCCGAAAACCATTGACGAAACAAAGCTTAGATAGTGTTTTTCATGGTGTTGATTTTACCGGAAACAAAGACTTAGAAACCGCGAACATGCCGTCAAATCTCAATGACGTTGTGATTGGTTTAGAGACGAACCAATTTCTTCCCCACTATCAACCAAAGGTGGATGTTTTATCGGGCCGTATCGTTGGTGTTGAAGCCCTTGCTCGGTGGGCGCATCCAGAAAGCGGTTTGATTTCTCCAGCCAGTTTTTTGCCGATTATTGAAGACAACGGTTTAACGACGAAGCTGACATTCCTCATGTTCCGCAGCGCGTTCGTTGATATGGTTAAATGGCGCGACAACGGTATCCAAATAAAGGTTGCTTTGAATGTGACTGCTACTGAGGTTGCTGATCTCTCCTTTCCTAGCAAGGTTCGAGATTTGTTGCGTGAATTCGCAATAGAGCCGAACAAGATTGTAATCGAAATCACAGAGAATGAAGTCCTTGAGTTCAATGCAACATCAATGGAAGTTCTCACTCGTCTCAGACTAATGGGGGTGGATATTGCAATTGATGACTTTGGAACAGGATATTCCAACCTCAAAACACTGAAAGAATTTCCCTATACAGAGCTCAAAATTGACCAAGCCTTTATAAGAGGCATGACCAAAGACTCCTTCTCTCAAGAAACTGTTCGGGTGGCCGCGACATTAGGTCGGCAACTCAATATGAGGCTTTTGGCAGAAGGGGTCGAGACCGCCGATGAATGGGAATTTGTGAAGTCGCGTGGCATTGATGAAGTGCAGGGATTTTACATTGCAAAACCAATGTCAGCAGATGCTCTTGCATCCTTTTATATTGAGACCGCTGGTGCCGTAAGCCTAAGGCGCCCACCAACTGCAGCTTAAGTTATACTGGTACCAAATATTGGTCCTGTGCATACGGTTGGATAAGCTCCGAATGAAAGCATCTTTTGTTTATTGTGAAAGCGGTAGGCTATTTTCCAAAGCTTGGAGCTTTTAGCAGTCAAAAGCATCTGCAGGTCGCCACTATCAGTATGTTGTGTTGGTCCTTTAGGCTAGCATTAAGCTGAACAAACAAAAGACCAACAAATAAGCCAGCAAAAGCATCGGATGCCAGTAGGCTTTATTGGAGGGCCTTGGACAAGCTATGTCGTCAAATCTTTGAAGAATAAATATAATAGCGCTTATCGCGGACTATCTGGGAACAGTTTTGGTGAAAGTATGGTGCCCCAAACGGCATCATGTGTTTTATTTAATTCATTGTTTTAATTTGGTATTTTTATTTTGCATTCCATGGAAACCAACAAAAAGACCAACAAATCTTAAAGCCGTCGCTTTTCCCCATATCATAACCCGTGACTAGACGATCTTATTACGACGAATACAAATGGGCTTGAATATCCATAAAAGCTTGCTTGATTTTTGGTATTTCACCAAGCGCATTTTTCGCGCTATTGGCGCCACCATACTTTACTTTCAAGAAGTCGCCAATCTTGGATAAGGCAAGTTCATCAACACCATGTATTTCATAGGCCGATAATACCGATTCTAGGAACGAACGCATTTCGCCTTCAAAGTTTGGCAGGCCTTCTTTTCTTGCCGATTCGGCTCGTTCTTGACGCATCAATGGGCCAGCGTGAATTTTACATAGGCGAGCACATCAAAAACATCGCTTTTTGGCTCATCAATGAGACGTTTCATATCTGTAGATAAGCCGTTCTCATCAAACTTGTGTCTCTGAGCCGGCATCGTCGCGTCTTCTGATCCATTTGTTGATTGAGCCACAACTCTACAGGTTTTAGAATTTGGCAGATTACGCTAAAAGGATAATTTAAATATTTTATTCAAACGAAGTATCGTGATATCTTTTAGCAAATATGTTTGTTCAATTATTCATATACATAAGGATTTAATTTATAATTCCAATTATTTCGATTTCGTCTGGTGAGGCCGTTGAAGGTGAATTTGTTGCTTTTACAGTCACTTTGTCGGAAGCAGACCCGTTTAATACCGTTTCTGCAACTTTCAGAACGGTACAAGATGGTACCGCCTCGGAAAACATAGATAATGACCGTGTATTTGATACCGTAGAATTCTCGCCTGGCGAGACAGTTCAAACAATATTCATCGACTCCGATGCTATTTTCACTCAGAGCGATACTGTCAATGAAAGTGATGAAAATTTCACACTAGAACTTTTCAATCCAGTCAATGGTATTCTCGCTGGTGGCCAACCAACATTGAGCGCGACGGGTGTTATTCTTGACAATGATGGAACGGATAATGATCGTGCGTTGTTTGTCTCTGACCCTCAGATCCTAGAAGGAGATGATGGGACAACACAGGCCGTATTTGAGGTTCGCATCTCCGAACCCTCTACGAGCACATTGAACTTTGCTTATACAACTGCCAACGGAACCGCTATTGCAGGCGAAGACTTTGTTGGGCGAAGTGGTAATTTAGAGTTCTCACCTAATGAGACTGTGCAGTTTGTAATTATCGACCTCCTGCCAGACGATGATGTTGAGATCGCCGAAACTTTCTCGCTTGTGGTAACGCCGAACGGTGCCATTGCAAATGAAGTAGACGATGCTGGTGGTGTTGCGACCATTATCGATGATGATGCATCAACAGATCTACCAGTTATTTCGATTTCATCTGGAGAGGCTGTTGAAGGTGAGCTTGTTGCCTTTACAGTCACTTTGTCGGAAGTGGATCTGTTTAACACAGTTTCTGCAACTTTCAGAACGGTACAGGATGGTGCCGCCTCGGAGGATATAGATAATGACCGTGTATTTAGTACTGTCGAGTTCTTGCCTGGGCAGACGGTTCGCACGATATTCATCGATTCCGATGCTCTTTCTAGCGGCAGTGACAACAACAATGAAAATGATGAAAATTTTACACTAGAACTTTTCAATCCAATCAATGGTGTTCTCGCTGGTGGGCAACCAACCCTAACCGCAACTGGGGTTATTCTTGACAACGATGGTACGGATAATGACCGTGCATTGTTTGTCTCTGACCCTCAGATCCTAGAAGGAGATGATGGGACGATACAGGCCGTGTTTGAGGTTCGCATCTCCGAACCCTCTACGAGCACATTGAACTTTGCTTATACAACTGCCAACGGCACCGCAATCGCAGGCGAGGACTTTGTCGCACAATTAGGCACAGTCACCTTCCTGCCTGGACAAACAGTCTCAAGTGTTATTGTTATCGTTAATTCAGACGATGATCTTGAGACTGCTGAAAATTTTTCGCTTGTGGTTACACCGAACGTACAAATTGCTGGCACCATTGATGACACTGGGGTTGGTACAATTTTGAATGATGATGCTGCTCCTATTACCGGCACGGATGATAGTGAAACTCTCGATGGTACGAATGATGATGATAGTCTTGTTGGTCGAGCGGGTAATGATATTATTAACGGTCTTGCTGGTGATGATACAATCGACGGCGGGGCTGGCGCAGATACGCTTGATGGCGGTGACGGAATAGATACGCTGAGTTATGAAGGCAGTGCCGCTGGCGTGATTATTAATCTGTTTAATGGTGTAACACGCGGCGGCGATGCGATAGGTGACACCATTTCAAATTTCGAAAATCTGACGGGATCAAGTAATGTTGACATTTTGCGTGGTGATGAAGGCGTAAATATCCTTACAGGTAATGCTGGCAATGACCGCCTTGAAGGTCGCGAAGGTGAAGATATTCTCAATGGTGGAGAGGGCAATGATCTTCTGCTTGGCGGCTCTGAAAACGACACAATCAATGGTGATGACGGTAACGACAATATCAACGGTCAGGGCGGCGATGACACCTTGAATGGTGGCGACGGCACGGATCGGTTGCTTGGAGCAGCTGGCAATGACACTTTGATCGCTGGTGAAGGTGAGAACAACGTACTTGATGGTGGTTCAGGCGCTGACATTCTCATTGGTAGCAGCGAGCGCGATATCATACGTGGTCAGGCAAGCCGCGACACGATTACCGGCGGTGGCGGCAATGATGCGCTAACGGGTGGTTTCGGCCCCGACACCTTCATCTTCAACGCCAATGATGGAGGAGATGTGATCAATGACTTCGAAGATAATTTCGATACGATTGATCTATCGTCACTTGGCACTGACTTCGCATCACTCACTCTCTCCGTAATTGGCGGAGATGATGCTCTCATCGACTATGGTTCTGGATCTATTCGACTTCGAGACTTCGATGTGAATGATCTTGATACAGGCGATTTCGACTTCGTCTAGGGTCAGTCCCAATAAAATCTAAATTGTTTGAAGTGAAATCTCGTTTTTAACGTGCTTGCATTCAAATTATATAGGCAGTATTGGTGTTTTATATGATTTTTTATTATTTTTTACACAAGTCCAAAGCCTAGTATTTTGATGCGGTGGTCGGCGAGAAAGATTATTATGACTAATTTTATTGTAACCACGAACGTTGATGAAAATGATGCAGGCGCAACGCAAGGCGCATCGGGCGGAACGGGGTTATCGTTGCGTGAGGCATTGTCATTGGCGCAGGCCAATGGGTCGGGCGTTGCAGATACCATTACATTTGATACAAGCGTGTTTACCGGCGGTGCAAACAGTGTAATCCGCCTGATAAATGGGCAGCTTAGCCTGCCGGGTACGGTCACAATTGATGGCGCGGGTGCGACAGATGTGACGATTACCGGCGATGTAAATGGTGATGACACGCTGGTTGCTGGCACCAATATCACCGATATCAACGCTTCAAACACTGCTTCGCAATTGGACGACAATGTACGGGTGTTTGTTAGCACCTATGGATCGAGCACAGTAACACTGAACAACCTCACCATCACTGGTGGCAGTGCCGCAGTTAATGGCGGCGGCATCTTTGCGACAGCCGACCTATCGTTCACGAATACCACGGTTGCAGGGAACAGAACGACGGGTGATAATAATGAGGGTGGCGGAATTAGCGGCTTTAATGACTCCTCAATTACACTCCTCAATTCAATAGTGTCCGGCAATTTAACGTCTGGTGAAAACTCTGACGGCGGCGGGATTTACAATGATGGTGGAACCCTGACTGTCACTAATTCCACAATCTCAGAAAATTTCACGTCTGGTTATGCCTCTTTCGGCGGCGGGATTTTTAATTCTGCTGGAACCGTGACTGTCACCAATTCCACAATCTCAAACAATGTAACGTCTGGTGAAAACTCTGGCGGCGGCGGGATTTACAAGGCTGGTGGAACCTTGACTGTCACCAATTCCACAATCGCCGGCAATTCTACGTTTGGTGAAAACTCTGACGGCGGCGGGATTTTCAATTCTGCTGGAACCTTGACTGTCGTTAGTTCAACAATCTCAGAAAATAGAGCGGTTGGTAATTCCTCTGAGGGCGGAGGGATTTATTCGAATACAAGTCTAACCGGCCAAACCACTACAATCACCAATTCCACAATTTTTAATAACGAAGCGGCCAATAGAGGCGGTGGTATCTATAATGGCGATGGGTTGCTTCAGGTGTTCAATTCCACCATTGCTGGCAATAACGCTGCAGTTGGCGGCGGCATTGCTTCATTTGGTGACAACCTCACTGAAACACAGCTATCCTCCACCATTGTTGCAGGTAATATGGCAACCACCATTGGTAATGATATTTCAACACAGGGCGGTAGTAATACGACGAACTCCTTCACCTCCCTTGGCAATAATCTGATCGGCGACGGGCAGGTTGGGGCGGTGACGTTCTTTGCTACAATGAACATGGATGGCGACATAGTCGGCACAACGACAGCACCGATTGACCCGCTGCTTGGGCCGCTCGCCGATAACGGCGGTCCGGTGCAAACTTTGGCCTTACAACAAGGCAGCCAAGCCATTGATGCGGGTAACAATGATCAAATGCTCGCGACAGATGCCAATGGTAATGCTCGTTCTGCGGATGCCCCCAATGTTACCAATGGCCCTGACGGATTTACAGATATCGGCGCGGTGGAAGCGTTTGAAACACCAAGCCTCGTGGTGACAACAGCATCAGACGTTGTTGACGCATTTGACGGCTTAACCTCACTGCGCGAAGCGATTGATTTTGCCAATTCCAATGCGGATGCCAGCGTGATCACCTTTGCCTCTGGTGCTGGCCAAGCCTTTGAAGTAGAAGCGCTAATTCGTCTGACCCGAGGTGAACTTACACTCTCGGAAGATGTCACCATTGATGGCTCTACAGCGGGTGGTGAGGTTGTTATCACTGGCGATCTATTTGGCAATGACATTACTGTTGTAGACACCAATATCACCGATGTTGCAGCAAACGTTGAAGCAAGCATGTTTGGTACGGCTGGTGACCTTCTGGAGGATAACTCCCGTGTCTTCAATATTACATCAAGCGCCGAAGACGTCACACTAACAGACCTTACTATTACGGGTGGTCGAACAACGAGTGGTAACGCTGAAGGCGGCGGGATTAACAATGATGGCGCAACCCTAACAGTCACCAATTCCACAATCTCCGGCAATTCAACGTCTGGTGATGACGCTGATGGCGGCGGCATTAACAATGACGATGGAACCCTGACCGTCACCAATTCCACAATTTCAGGCAATTCAACGTCTGGTGAGGGCTCTTTTGGCGCCGGGATTTCCAATGCAAGTGGAACCGTGACTGTCACCAATTCCACAATTTCAGGCAATTCAACGTCTGGTAATTTTTCTGATGGCGGCGGGATTGACATTTTTTTTGGAACCCTGACAGTCACCAATTCCACAATTTCAGGCAATTCAACGTCTGGTGATGACGCTGAGGGCGGCGGGATTTCCAGTTATGATGGAGCCGTGACTGTCACCAATTCCACAGTCTCAGGCAATTCAACGTCTAGTGATTTTTCTGATGGCGGCGGGATTTTCAATTCGTTAGGCTCCCTGACAGTCACCAATTCCACCATCTCAGGCAATTCAACGATTGGTGATTTGGCTGATGGCGGCGGGATTTTCAATTCAAGTGGAACCCTGATAGTCACCAATTCCACTATCTCCGGCAATTCAACGGCTGGTGGCAGCTCTGGCGGCGGCGGGATTTACTCGAATACAGATCTAACTGGCGAAACCACCACAATCACCAATTCCACAATTTATAATAATGCGACGGACGGTGCAGGCGGCGGCATCTTTAACGCCGATGGGTTACTTCAGGTGTTCAATTCCACCGTATCTGGCAATCAAGCAACAGTTGGCGGCGGCATTTCTTCATTTGGTAACAACACCACTGAAACACAGCTATCCTCCACCATTGTTGCAGGTAATACCCAAAATAACATCGGTGGTTACGGTGCTGATATTTCAGCACAAAGCACTAATGATACAGATAACTCCTTCACCTCCCTCGGCAACAATCTGATCGGCAACGGGCAAGTCGGGACGAGTACCTTCTTTAATCCGACGAACATGTATGGCGATATTGTCGGCACGTCGCTAGCGCCAATTAATCCGCTACTCGGTTCGCTTGCTGATAATGGCGGCCCGGTTCAAACACTCGCGCTTTTATCAGGCAGTCAAGCCATTGATGCGGGTAACAACAATCAATCGCTTCAAACCCTCGGTTTAGACGCGCGCGGCAGCCTGCGTTCTCAAGAAATTCCAGGTGTTGGTAATGAAGGTACAAATCTTACCGACATCGGCGCATTCGAGCTGTCGCAATCAGAAACAGCTGGTAATGATGCAATCAACGGCACCTCATCAAACGAGGTAATCGATGGCCTTGCAGGCAACGACACGATCAATGGACTTGCTGGTAATGA
>JBDWKL010000024.1 GCA_039973685.1 Hyphomicrobiales bacterium | reverse complement strand
TCGTGCAATCATAGACGCGGCGAGCGGTGAAGCGTTTGATAAAACCCACGATGTCACCGTTACCTTCGGGTCAAGAGCGCATTTCATCTATTACCCGATTAAGGGGGGTAAGCAGCTCAACATGGTGTGCATTGTTCAAGGCGCACAAGTCGAAAACCGCTGGAGTGCACCTGCGACAAGTGCCGAGGTGCTTGCCCATTTGCCGAACTGGTCGCAACCCATCAAAACCCTGATCAAGCGCACAGACAACTGGCAGCGCTGGCCCCTCTTCACCGTCGCACCTGAAAGCTCTTGGACCAATGACACCACCGCGCTTGTTGGAGATGCAGCCCACGCCATGGTGCCCTTTGTCGCGCAAGGCGGCGCTATGGCTATAGAAGACGCCGCCGTACTTGCCCACGCCATCGCGACACAGCCGAACACCTCATTGGCCTTCAAAGCCTATGAGACCGCCCGCAAAGAGCGCGTCACGAAAGTGTGGCACGAAGCCATGGCCAACGGAAAGCGCTATCACATGAGCGGCCTACCAGCCCTCGCCCGCAACATAGCCCTCAAAACCATGGGCGGCGAACGTATGGCGCAGCGATATAACTGGATTTATGACTGGCGCCCGCCTGTATGATGAGGGCTAACACTCCACCGTATTAACAGCCAGTCCGCCGAGGCTTGTCTCTTTATATTTCTCGTTCATATCAAGCCCTGTTTGACGCATGGTCTCGATGCAATTGTCGAGCGGGATGAAGTGTGTGCCATCGCCTGCCATGGCGAGTGATGCGGCGGTGACCGCTTTTACAGCACCCAATGCATTGCGCTCAATACATGGCACTTGCACGAGGCCTGCGACGGGGTCGCAGGTCATACCTAGGTGATGTTCGAGTGCAATTTCTGCAGCATTTTCCACCTGTTCCGGCGTGCCGCCCATGCAAGCGACAAGTCCCGCTGCCGCCATAGAAGAGGCAGAACCCACCTCCCCTTGGCATCCCACTTCCGCGCCTGAGATTGACGCGTTGTGTTTGATGATGCCGCCAATCGCCGCAGCGGTTAGCAGGAACGTATCAACGCCCTCTTTCGAGGCATTGTCGATGAATTTCAGATAATATTTGATCACTGCAGGCACGACACCCGCCGCTCCATTGGTGGGTGACGTCACGACCTTACCACCAGCCGCATTCTCCTCATTGACGGAGATGGCGTAAAGCGAAAGCCATTCATTAGCGACCATCGGATTAAAGCGGTTTGATTGGGCTTGCTCGTTCAATTTTTCATGCAGGTTTGCGGCCCGACGTTTCACTGCCAATCCGCCTGGCAATTCTCCCTTTTGACGAAGGCCGCGTTCAATGCAGTCATCCATCGCTTTCCAGATTTTTTGCAATCCCGCTTCAAGCGTTGCAGCACCAATGGTGGCTTCTTCGTTGGCACGTTTAAGCTCCGCGATTGACTTGCCAGACTTCGCGCACATGGCGAGCATTTCATTGGCATTAGCAAACGGGTGCGGCACACCAACGGGCTTCTCATCATCCTTATCGCGAATGGTCAAAAGCTCTTCTTCGCTCGCAACAAAACCGCCGCCGATAGAATAATAAATCCGCTTAAGCAGCATACGGCCCGACGCATCGGACGCGATGAAAGACATGCCGTTCGCATGACCTGGCAAATTGACATCATAGTCAAAAACCAAATCCACTTCAGGATCAAACAGATAAGCTGGATGCCCTTCTGCTGCCGTCATGCCTGTACGTGTAGCGCGCGCGATAATGTCATCCACCTGATCAGGATCAATGGTATCTGGCAATTCCCCCATGAAGCCCAAAATGATCGCGCGGTCAGACCCGTGACCCTTGCCTGTAAAAGCGAGTGATCCATGTAGTCTCGCGCTCACATGTTTAACTTCAGCGCCTGCCGGACGCGGCCAGTCTCCATCGCGGACTTCATCCAAAAAACGACGCGCCGCCACCATCGGCCCCATCGTATGAGACGAGGATGGGCCAACCCCAATTTTAAACACATCAAAGACAGACAGAAACATTTTCGTTTTCCAATCAAACAACCGTCGCGTTTATCCAAGTAGCCACATTGTCGCGCAAGACACCTATTTATATGCGACACGATTTCACAAGAACCGCCGCCCTAAGCATATTTAATGTAGAGTTATTTCTTGGCTTGGGTCTAGAATAATCACCCGTTGCATTTAACGAACCACTTCTTTCAAACTAAGGCACTAGAAAATGACGCCTCCCGCATCATCCAAACTTCACACAGCCCTTAACGCTCGATTTTCTGATGCGGGTGAACCACCAAGCAATTTGGAACAGCTGCTCCCTATCGCCGCGCGAGGCTCTTGCCGCGAATTCACAGATGAATCAATTGATCGAGCGCTATTGGATACGTTGATCGCAACCGCTTTTTCTGCACCCACAAAGAGCGATCTGCAACAACGGGACATTCTCATCGTCACCGATCCAAAAATCAGAACGGCCCTCAATGAAGCCTGTGACACGCAAAGCTGGGTAAGTGGCGCGCCGCTTTTGCTCGTCGTGCTTGGTAATCACCGCCGCCAACAAAAAATCCACGAGCGCCAAAACCGTCCTTTCGCTAACAACCATATGGACGCACTGTTTAACGCAGCCGTTGATGGCGGTATTTTATTGTCGTCACTTGTTACATGTTTCGAGTTGGCAGGCCTCGGCACCTGCCCCATCAGCGCGATTAGAAACAAATCTGAAGATGTTGCGACCATTCTCAGTCTACCCAAACAAGTCTTCCCTGTTGCAGCCCTTGCTGTCGGATGGCCAAAGTCCCGCCCCGCCCCGTCACCTCGTCTCCCTCTGTCTGCCACCGTGCATGAAAACCAATTTGACGACAGCCGCGAAGATGCGCTGGCGCAGCAATATGACCCGACACGCCATTATGAAACCCAGCGTTTTACCAAAGAAGACGGAGTTTCAGCGAAATATGGCTGGTCAGAAGACAAAGCCAGACAATATGCACGCAGTGAACGTAAAACCTTCGGAAAATGGCTCAAAACACACGGCTTCATGTTCCCTTAGCAATAAGATTTGATCAATTCTCTCCGGTTTTATTGAAAAATATTTGGTTGCGAGTTGATAACAGCAGATTTTCCTGCCTACACTCTTGGTTCCATCTGGAGGGATGGAACATTTTAGGGAGGAATATAATGAAACGTACTATGAAAAGTATGGCCTATACTTTCGGTATTTTGATGGCCTCTACTGGTATTGCAGCAGCTGCTGAATGCGAAGTTTTGACACTTGGCTCAGCAATCTCGCTCACTGGTAAATATGCGACCAACGGTGCGCATGCGAAAAACGGCTACGAATTTGCCATCAAGAAAATCAAAGAAAATGGCGGCATTAAAGTTGCTGACAAATGCTACAACTTCAACGTCATCTACTATGACGATGAATCCAAAGGCGACCGTGGTGCAACCCTCGCAGAACGCCTAATCAATCAAGACAAAGTGCAGTTCATGCTTGGGCCTTATTCATCTGGCCTCACAAAAGCGATTGCACCAGTAACAGAGAAATATCAAATCCCGATGGTTGAAGCAGAAGGCGCGTCGCGCTCATTGTTCAACAAGGGTTACAAGTATCTCTTCGCCGTGCTTTCAACCTCTGAGCAATATCTCGCATCAGCCGTCACACTTGCAGCAGAAAAAGCCAAAGAAGCTGGCAAAGATGCTTCTTCTGTAAAGGTTGCGATTGCGGTTGAGAACGATCCGTTCTCTCTCGATATTCGTGCTGGTGTTTTGGAAGACGCTAAAAAGCTTGGCATGAAAGTCATCATCGACGAGAAACTGCCCCGCGATCTTTCGGATATGTCGGCAATTCTTACAAAAGTGAAATTGTTGAAGCCTGACCTTCTCGTTGTATCAGGCCACTCAAAAGGTGCTGCAACGGCTGTTCGTCAAATCGGTGAGCAGAAAATCAAAACGCCAATGGTTGCCCTCACACACTGCGAAGCAGCAGATGTGACAGGAAACTTCGGTGATGCAGCAAATGACATCTTGTGCTCAACACAGTGGGCTGAATCACTGACTTACGAAGACCCAATCTTCGGCAGTGCTTCAAACTATGAGGCAGAGTTCAAAGGTTCTTACCCTGAATATGCTGAGAAGAAAGTGCCGTATCAAACAGCACAAGCAAGTGCTGCGGTTTATGTCTTCAAGGATGCTTTCGAGCGTGCTGGCACATTGGAAAAAAATGCTGTGCGTGATGCAATCGCCAAGACTGATTTGAAAACATTCTACGGCGATATTCGCTTCTCTGAGGCTGGCAATAACATCGCCAAGCCAATGGTTCTGCGTCAAATTCAAAATGGTGCCTACAATGTTGTAGCCCCATCTGGGTTTGCTTCACACGAAGTGAACTATCCGCGCAAAGCCAACTAAACACAAAACCAGACGCTCACAAGCAGCGTCTGGTTTCACTCTCCGGATATTTATAATCATTCCGTAACAAGCGTTTTAAGACGTTTGAACGGGGGCAAACCTTTTCCAAAGGTAGGGTTTATGGATCAAATATTAGGCAATATTGGCCTACTCATCGAATTTCCGGTCGTCAATTTAGCGATCATTATTGAAGGGCTGATGATTGGTGCATTGTTTGCGCTTGCAGCCTACGGTCTGGCTCTTGTTTGGGGGGTGATGAATGTCAAAAACCTCGCACAAGGCGACTTCGTGATCGCAGGCGGCTATGTCTCTTGGTGGCTTGTCAACAACATCGGCATGCATCCGCTGCTGGGTGTTCCAGTCGCCTTCGTGGTGATGTGGGGCATTGGCTGGGCAACCTATAAATTGGTCATTTCTCGCGTCATTGAGCGCGACCTCTTCACCTCCCTCCTCGCAACCTTCGGCCTTGCTATTATGATGGCGCAAATCATGAATTTGATGTTTGGCTCCGACACCCAAAGCCTAACGCTTGATATGCCCGTTCTCGAATTTGCCGACGGTTTCATTCAACTACCCATGGCAAAAGTACTTGGCGTTTTGATGGCCAGCGCCCTCGCGCTCGGTGTCGTCTTATTCATGAAGAATAGCCGCATGGGCCAAGCCATCCGCGCAACAGCACAAGACGCGCGCGCTGCCCGTGTGCTCGGTATCGACACTGAAAAAGTCTACGCTTTCACCTTCTCACTTAACTCTGCCATTTGCGGAGCCGCTGGCGCGATCATCGTGATGGTATGGGTCATTCAACCCTTCTACGGCATCACCTACTCAATACGCGCCTTTGTGGTCGTCACCGCTGCGGGCCTTGGCAATTTACCAGGTGTTATCGCAGCAGGTCTTGGCATTGGTGCAGCAGAACAATATGGCGGTCATATCTTTGGCATTGGCTACCAACAAGCAATCGCGGTCATCATCTTGCTGCTCGTTTTAATCGTGCGGTTATTGCAGCAACGCCGCAATCGCCAAGTGTTACAATAGGAGGGTTCAGGCATGTTACAAACCTACAAAAACAATCCAAAACCTTTCCTGCATGGCGTCTTGTTGATCTTCATCATCGTGGCTCCATTCTGGTTTCCAAATTTCACCACACAGCTCGCCACGCTTTGGCTGTTCATCATCGTCGCCATGACATGGGACATGACGGGCGGACAGATGGGGTATAATTCGCTCGGCAATATCTTCTTCTACGGCACGGGCATGTATGCCGCCGCCGTTTTTGCGATATCGCTGGTTTATGATGTTGGCGATTACACCAGTGCTTTTGGCGGTGGTCGGTTTGACTTTACCGACCAACAATATTTCACGGGCTTTATATTCGGCTCACTATTTGCTGGATTTTTCTGCGCCATTTCAGCCTTCATCGTCGGCTATTTAACCTTCGGTTTACGCGGCCCCTACTTCGCGATTGGTACACTCGGCGTTGCTATTGCAGCAGGTGAGCTCGTCTCAAACTGGGAATGGGTTGGCGGCGGTCAAGGCATCGTGCTTCCGGTCTATCCAGGTGATCTGGATGATGGCAAGATCTTCATCTATTACGCCTTTGCCATAACCGGCGTTGTCTTATTCACCTTCCTAAATTGGCTTTATAAAACCCGCTTCGGCGCGGCCATGAACGCCATTCGTGATGATGAAGAAAAAGCCGAAGCAATGGGCATCCACACCCTTCGTTATAAACTCATCACATGGGCAATGGCGGCCTTCTTCGTTGGCATTGTCGGCGGTATATCAGCCTTCCAATTGATCAGTTTTGAGCCGCTTGAAACGGCGTACCAAACAATCAACCTCGGCATCTTCATGGTGGTTTGCGTGCTGCTTGGCGGCAAGGGAACGCTATGGGGGCCAATCATTGGTGCGATCTTATTCCATGTCATCAAGGAAGTGACATGGAGCTATTTCCTCGGATGGCAGTGGGTCGCCCTTGGGTTCTTGATTGTTGTCACAGTGGTCTATTTCCAAGATGGCCTCATGGGCTGGTTAAAAACCAAGAAACCAGAATGGTTCGGCATTCGTGTTGACCAAAAAGAGTTTGAGGCAGCCGAATGAGTACGATTATTGATGTAAGCGGTGTTTCCAAATCTTTCGGTGGTGTGAAGGCCAATTCTGACGTTTCACTATCGGTCAAAGAAGGCGGCATCACGGGCCTGATAGGTCCCAATGGATCGGGCAAGACTACGATGTTTAATTCGATCGTTGGCTATCATCCGATTGATAGTGGTTCGATTAAATTTAAGGGCCGTGAAATTTCAAAAATGCAGGTGCCAGAAATCGCCCGTCTCGGCCTTTTGCGCACCTTCCAACAAACCCGCATTTATGGTGCAATGAACTGCGTTGAGAATATGCTGATCTCACTACCTCATCGCAAAATGAGCTTTATGGATTCACTTAAGAAAAACAGCGGTGAAGATCATGAGCGTGCAGAGCACCTACTTGAATTTGTTGGCCTTTATGAAAAGAGGTATTTGCAATCAGGTTCCCTCTCCTTCGGCCAGCAAAAGCTGCTTGAGTTCGCCATGGCTTTAATGAATGAGCCGACGGTTCTACTGCTTGATGAACCAACAGCGGGCATCAACCCGACGCTTATCAACGGCCTGATTGATCGCCTCAAACTCGCCAATTCTGAGTTCGGCATTACCCTCTTCATCATCGAGCATAATATGCGCGTCATCATGAATATGGCGGACACAATCTACTGCCTCGCGCACGGTGAAATGCTGGCATCAGGCGCACCGGATGACATTCAAAACGATCAACGCGTCATCGACGCATATCTGGGGGCGCACTAATGGCAAAAGCTACTAAAAAAGGCGTTAGCGGATATGGCTCGGGCGGTGTTGAAACGGTAATTTCGGTTGAGGAAGTCACCAAACAAGTCTCGGCCATCGCGCAAGATATAACGGTCGATCAATTGATGGATCTAGCGGGCAATGACCCCTATGTGTCGATCAACAACCTCAAAGCAGGCTATGGCAAAATGGAAATTTTGCACGACATCAACCTGCATGTGGGGCGCAAACAATCACTCTGTCTGATCGGCCCAAATGGTGCTGGCAAGTCGACGATCCTTCACGCGATTTTCGGCTTCAACAATATCTTTTCTGGTTCCATCAATATTGGCGACGGCAAGAACAAACGGGATGTCACCGCCCTCTCCCCGAATGAGAAATTAGCGGAAGCAGGCATTGCCTACATTCTGCAAGATAAGTCCGTCTTCCCCGGCATGACGGTGGAAGAGAACCTCTGGATGGGTGGCTTTTTGCAAGACAAGCCAGCCGAAGCAAAGCGAAAAGCAGAAGAGATTTTCGATAAATACCCACGCCTCGCCGCCCGCCGCAAGCACCAAGCAAAAGTGCTGTCTGGTGGTGAACGACGCTTGCTGGAAATTTCCCGCGCTTTGGTGATGAACCCAGATGTATTGCTCGTCGATGAGCCGTCCATCGGCTTGGAACCACGCTTCATCGATATGGTGTTTGAGATTTTGCACGACCTTCAACATGTGGAAGGCAAAACCATCATCATGGTGGAGCAAAACGCCAAGAAGGGTCTCGAATTCGCGGACATTGGCTATGTGCTGGTATCAGGTGAAATCGCAATTGCAGGTAAGGGCAAAGACCTCTTGAACGACCCAAATGTCGGGCAGTTATTCTTGGGCGGCTAGCATGCTAGCCAATCAAACTCTTGAGGGTAAAAGCGGCATTCGATTGCGCTAGATTATCAACGTTTGTTTCCAAATTGGCGGCAAGGCTTTCACCTAGCAAACTTGCACCTTTCGCGACGATTTTCTCACGCCGATTGTCAAAGCTCATCGGCTTGGTCAAATCGTGTGATGATGAGAAGATGTCCGCGCCAGTTCTAACAACCACCTCCGCTGCCGCCTCGCCAATTTTTTCATTGGTACGAACCTCAACGCGGTCGCGTAATGCTATTAGATCGACATCATCACAAAGCGCATCATTGTAAGTGTCTAGGGCGCCCGTATCATGCCCTGCAAGACAAGCAGCAGCCGCAACTTTATAGCTGAATTTTGCTTCTAACCCCGTCTTAGGTTTCTCAATATTGCAAACGGTAAGCCAACGCGGATGCACGTTTAGCATGACGTTCTCTATCTCATGGAGATCAAATTGATTCTCACGCCGTATTTCGCCAAGGGCTTCAAGACTTGCATGAATACCGTGACAACAAGCATGAAATTTATGGCTGACATCTTCAAACAAGAAACGTTGGCTTTCAAAGTCGACCTCATTTTGAGAACCGACATGTGTCACGCCAAACCCTTGTGATGCTTCGATACCATCCACACGCGAAACGAAGCCGTGAGAAGCCAGATAAGCCACCTCAACGCCGTTAGATGCTGCCATGCCCGCATGGTAAGGTTTACCCATGGTTCCAAACTGCGACTTTAATCCAGACGCTCTCGTGGCAGCCAAACCTAAAGCGTGGCATGTCTGCTCTTCATCGAGACCTAAAAGGCGGGCGCAAGCAATTGTTGCGCCGAAGGTTCCAGCAGTCGCAGTTTGATGGAAGCCTGCTTGATAGTGAGAACGCCCAAGCCAAACACCGATGCGGCAACTTGCTTCGCACCCAAGTAAAGCTGCCTCAAGAAACGATTGACCACTGGCCCCAACACGCTCTGCAATAGCCGCAGCAGCCGATACCACCGCAACACTTGGATGGCCGATATGAGCAAAATGCGTATCGTCATAATCAAGCGCGTGACTGGTAGAACCATTAACAAGGGCTGCGGCCCGTGCTGGCACTTGAAGTGAGCTACCGAACACAGACGCCTCCGCCTTACCCCCTTCATGCAGTGCCATAGTACGCACGATGCGCGAGACATCCTCATCAATGCCCGCTTGAGCAACGACCACCCAATCAAAGACAGACAATCGCATCACAGCAAGTGCTGCTTCTGGAAGGTCGGACCACGCCGCCATCTTTGCTAACTTACGGGTTATGCCAATGCTCATGCTTTCAAGCTCGCTTTGGCTTCCATCTTAACCCGCCCCTCATCATCTTGCGCCTGTAGGATAAAACCACCCTCTTCCCGTTTTCCCAAAAGCTGCAAGGTACCGCCTGCAATGGCAGGACTTACACCACGAAAGGTGAAATTCTCTAAGGTCACCCCCATTCGCTCCGCCTCGCGCCCTGCCATTTGCATAAGACACGTCGCAATCATCGGGCCGTGCACCACTATCCCCTCATAGCCTTCTACTTCACGTGCATAAGGTTCATCGTAATGTATGCGGTGGCCATTAAAGGTGAGCGCTGAATAACGAAACAAGAGCACAGAATTTGTCTCCAGCATTTGCTCAAAATCTGCTGCAAAAGGGTCGCCCGCATGTGAGGGAGCTGCTGCCGCGGTTTCTTTATAAACAATGGTCTGACGCTCTTGCAGTCTTATCGTTCCCCCAGCGCTATAACGGTGCAATACATTGACGAAAACAAGCGGCCCCGTCCGCCCCTGCTTCAATGTCACATCGTCTATCGTTGAATGCCGTTCGACTTCACCAGTTTCAGGTAGGTCAGAATAAAACGTGGTCTCGCCTGCTGCCCACATACGATATTGAAGCGGCACGGGTGGTAAAAAACCACCTTTCTTAGGATGACCGTCATGGCCAACATCACTCATGGGAACCGTTGGCATTGCCAAACACCAATGAAGACCTAACGCTGAGCTACCGAGTGTCGCTTTAAACCTATCAACAAGTGCTGGCGTGATGAAATCAACAGCACGTTCTTCGCGCCCCACCCAGCGGGTGAGATCATCCATATCAAGCGCGGCACTCATCGTGTTTGCACTTTTGATTTGTTGAATTGCAAGTTTTGCATGTGCTGTTCTTAGCCTTCATCAATAAGACCCGAATGTAAGCACAAAAAAGCCAAGCAACTCAACGTTGCTTGGCTTTTTAAAATACAAAAATGACTTTAAGCCTTACGGCCAAGTCCTAGCTTTTTAGCTAGATCCGAACGGCGCTCAGCATAGGCAGGAGCAACCATTGGGTAGTCAGCTGGAAGACCCCACTTCATGCGGTATTCTTCAGGCGACATATCATGGCTAGCGCGGAGGTGTTTTTTCAAAGACTTGAATTCCAAACCGCATTCTAAGCAAGTCAGAATTTCTGGCTTCAAAGACTTTTTGATAGGAACAGCAGGTTTTTGCTTTTCTTTCTCACCATCAGCACCACCTGAATTTTTTTTCCGTACAAGACCAGATAATGTTGCATGGATATCTGTTACCAAAGCCGGTAGCTCTGATGCTGGTAGAGTATTATTTGCTACATACGCGGAAACAACTTCAGCTGTTATCTCAGCGAGATGTTGAGAGGTATCACTCCCCCCAGATTGCGTTTCTTCAGACATATTTTCCCCAATATCAAGCGAAATAGGCGTCGCCAATTTTCTCTTACGGGGAGCTTATAGAATAAAAATAGGATATTTAAATAAATAAAAAGCCAGAAATTCTAGATTTTATAATTGGGCTCAATTACATGCCGAATGTATAAAAAGTCATTATAAATACTCTCACACATTAACGTCATATTAGCTGATCTAAAAGATACAAATAATTTCGAAGGCAAAATTTAATCTAAAGCAATCGGAAATACTCAAAAATACTACACAAAACTTGTGTGTGTGCTGTATGCATTCATCTTTGTATCAATGAAATCTGTTAAATTACGAATCAGATCACCAAGTCCTGGACGATCATAGGAATGTTCAGAGCGGAATATTCCAAGCTCAATTGGTGGTAATTGATCAAATCCATCTAAAGCATCAATGATTTTCAGCTCGCTCGAAATCGCAACTTTCGGCAAGACAGTAACGGCCAAACCAGCGGCCACTGCGGTGCTAATTGTTGTAACACTTTCGCTGACATATTCCTCACGCCAATTAATACCCATAGTGGCAAGATACGTGGTTATTTTATCACGAAATGGGCATGGGCTGGCAAACAAACCAAGCGGCAATATTTCTTGTTCCAGACATTTCATATCATGGCTAGCAACCCAATGGAGTGGTTCCTTCCAGATATTCCCAACAGGCTTTAAGCCATCGCCAACGATTGCGATTGCTACATCAAGTTGATTGTCTGAAATAAAGCGTCTCAGTTGGCCATTTGGCAAAGCAACAACCCGCAGCTGCACATTTGGGTGCATCTCTTTAAATTGGGCAAGGATAATATTAAGGCCCGCTTCAGCAAACCATTCCGGTACACCAAGTCTAATATCACCAACAAGTTCAGGACTAGCCAAATATAATACGGCTTCGTCATAAGCTGAAATTATCCGCTTGGCATATCCAACCAGCCGCTGACCATGTGTCGTCAAACGGCGCGAGCGCCCTTGCCTGCTTGGCTCAAACAATATTTGACCAGAACGCTCTTCCAGTCGCTTTAGTTGCAAGCTCAATGTTGGCTGGGTCAAATTCAAACTTTTTGCAGCCGCAGAAATTGTTGAAGCCTCTGCAACAGCAATAAGCGATCGTAGTAGTTGGATATCCAATCTTCCTACTATTGATGGGCCTATATTTTTGTCTTCAGGCATATTACTTCAACATATTATTTCACTCGATGCCCTTATAAAACAAGTTA
>JBDWKL010000023.1 GCA_039973685.1 Hyphomicrobiales bacterium | reverse complement strand
GCATTTATAGCTTAACAACTGCATTCAAAATCGTGCAAAATCGTACATTCTACGTGTCACACAAATTATGATGTAACAACCGTCACCTGTTCTTCAATGGCAACAGTAGCAAGGATGTCGCCTGTTCCTGTTTCGACAAATTCAAATACATCAAGCTGATTGCCGTTCTCATCTTGTAGGTCTGTTGAAAGTGCCGTGTTTTGAGTGAAGGTGAACCCTGCATCAACCTCAACATTGACGGTATCACCCGCATCACCAAGAATGGTGCGGCCAGCCGTCAAGGCTTGATCAAGCAAAGCTTCGAGGTCTGTATCGCTATCGGTGGAAAGGCCCTGTAATCGAGCAAGATCGAGGAACAAAGTGTTCGTCTCACCATTTTCAATGTTCAGGGCTTCAACGCCATCGATCATAATACCAGTACTCCGCAGATCTATGTTGCCTGACTGGAAGTAACGAAGTTCGTCACGCCCTGTGCCACCTTCAATTTGAAGCGTCGCAAAATCATCGACAAAGATGCTGTCATCACCAGCGCCGCCATCAAGGATGGTATCAATACCAAAGGCGTTAATCGATTGTAGCGTGTCGTTACCAGCGTCACCAAACAGGCTATCGGCACCTGCACCAGCATCAAGAAGGTCATCGCCATCGCCACCATTCAAGATGTCGTCGCCATCACCGCCGAAAAGAATATCATTACCGTCACCGCCAGAAATCGTATCATTGCCAGCAAGTCCATCGATAACATCAGCACCAGAACCGCCCGACAAGGTATTATTCGCGGCAGTACCAACAATAGTGTTCGAACCAAGAGAAATTGGAATGCTCGTAGTCGCGCTTTGCGCAACACCCTGACCGAAGCTACCACCATCATTCACGGTAATGGAAAGATTATCTACGTCTCCATTTGCGCCAGATGTATTTGCATAGGTAAGAGCATCATCGCTTTCAAAAAACGAATTGATCGCGCTGAGTGCACCATTAAGCGTGAGTGTTCCCGTCCCGTCACCACCCACAGTGAGGCCCGCTGTCGAACCAGCGCCAAGAGTAAGCGTTCCATTGGTTACTGCCAGTGTCACCGTCGCATTGGTCGGGTCGCCATCTGGGTCTGCAAACACAAGGTCACTGAAGGTGAAACTTCCAAGAAGACCAACCCCTACTCCTGTCGAAGCAACTTCACGCACAGACACGTCATCAATCAAAATGCCCTCATCAGAACCATCCGCAGACAAACTCTCAAAGGTGAGCTCGGTTGTCGTTGCAGTGGCTGTGAACACAATGGTTTGCGTTTGATAAACGAGGTTGGTGAAAGTGAAGCCTGATGTATCAAACGAAATCGCTTGCGTTTGATTGCCAACAATCACATTGGCAGAGCGAACGCCATTATCTCCACCTGGGTTGCCCGCAAATTGGAAGCTTACTTCATAAGTAGCACCGATCTCCGTTGTAAGTGTCGTGGTGATCGCACCAGCGGTATCGCCGTCCAAATCAATCGCTTGGTTCCCGTCAGCAGCATTGATAAAGCCCGTATCAACAATATCAACATTTCCCGTACCAGTCGCAGCATTCGCGCCATCACCAACGATAAATTCTGTATCGATAGTAAGACCGAATGGAACAGTTGTGCTTCCCGACCCAATCACCGGCGTTTCAAAACTGCCATTGGCAAGCGTTTCCACCCCGACAACACCTGATGTATCGATAGTCGGCGCATCGTTGACGCTTGTTGGATTAACAACACTGGTTACGGCAGCTGAATCGACTGTTCCATCATTGACTACAAAATCAACATCGCGCAGTAGATCATTTAGATCCTCGCGCGCGCTTTCAAATGTGATTGTTCGCAAAGCTGCTTGATAGTTTGCAGCTGTGTCTGTGCCTGCAAGGGTCAACACACCTGTTGCTTCATCATAAGAACCGGTGATCGAACCAGTGTTGGCGAAATTCAAAACATCGCCTGTTTCAAACACACCAGACTGCAAGGTTATTGAAACAGTCGCACCGGTGATCATATCCCCGTCCGCATCCGTCACTTCAATCGTGTTGTTGACAACGACGGCGGGGTCACCCTCGTCAAAGGCGGTCGTTATCATGCTTGTAGTCACGACAGGGGCATTGTTAAGCCCTTCAACGACAACCGTTGCGGCATCAGAAATACCGATAGTCGCCAAAACGGTACTTCCCTCACCATCCGTAACTTCAACGATGGTGAAGCCTCCGGTTGGTGTCCCCAAGCGATAGTTAGCCAGAATTGGATCATTCAACTGCAAGTTCACCGTATCACCGGCTTCCGCGACGATGAGAATGCTCTGCGGCAAGCTTGCCCCCAAAATGGTTTCGAGCTGAGCATTCGATGTCTCAGAAAGATCAAAAATGTCTGTCTCATCCAGGGTCAGTACGTTCACTTCACCATTGAAAACGTTAAGCGTCTCAATGCTGGTGAAGGCTGAATTTTCGGTCGCCGTCAAATCTATCGTGCCTGCATTTGATACACTGAACGTATCTTGGCCATCGCCACCATCATAAATGCCAGCCTCACCCGCCAAATCTATGAGCGTATCATCGCCGTCACCGCCTGAGAGTGTATCATTACCAGTGAAACCGTCGAGAACGTCATTGCCACCAGCACCAAAGATGAAGTCATCACCTGCCTGACCATCGACATCTTCTTGTCCAGCGCCACCAATGTACACGTCGTTCCCATTCAAGAAATTACCGACATCAGTTCCGTTGGTACTATCAAGGCTGAAAATAATATCGTCTTGACCTGTGCCAACATTATTATCGGCCTGATTTGTCCCAACGATAATGCTGCCAGTGTTACCAACCACAACATCGACAGTCTGCGTAAAGCTCTGCGCGCCACCGCCACCAGCAACATCCCCGTCGTCGGCTGTGATTGTCAGCGTGTCCAAACCTCTAAAGCCTGCCGCGCCATCATAGGTAACAAAGCCACCCGCAATCTCACTGTTAATGTCGGCAAGCGTGCCTGTGAGCACCAATGTATTTGTGCCACTGCCCGTAATTGTTACAGGCGAACTACCGTTCGTATCGCTCAATGTACCGTTGGTCACTGTCAGCGTTACACTAAAGTTTGCGCTGCCTGCTGAATCAACATCATCAACGACAATGCCTTCCAATGAAGTGCTCGCCCCTTCTTGAGCCACGAAGGTGTTATCTGGCCGCACTTCTGTGACAGAAAGATTATCAACAATCAAACCATTACCAGTTGAAAATTGCGCTTGAATGCTCACTACCGTCGTTGTGGAATCAGCGACAAAACGAAAAGTTTCCGGATTGCCAGAGTTAGACAAAGTTTCATTTTCACCTGCCGCCGTATCCACAAACGCAAAGGCTACATTGCCTGTAACAGTGGCTGGGTCAGAGGTGTTTAAAGAAATCTCATATGTGCGCCCCACAATAGTTTCAATTGTGGTTTGAATCGTTGATGCTGATCCGCCCGTTGGGTTGCCACCCAAACCAATTGCAGCGTTACCCGAGCCACCACCAAGATTGGTGCCAACAAGTACTCGAGACGGCGCATCAATGACAGTGAAACCAGGAATTGTGCCATCACCTGGCGAAACCAAATTAGCACCGTTTACAAAACCAGTATCCAAATTCTCAAAGTCACCATTGGTGACAAGCTCACTAGCCGTCAAACCATCAAGATTGATAACAGGCGCTGCATTTGCACTTTCAATATCAATATTTATAGGACCAGCAGGCACATTGACGGTTCCATCATCAACATCAATGGACAGTTCCGCAGTATCCTCACCAGTGACGTCAACAGGGCCAATAAATTGGATGTTAAATGCTGTATCGAGATAGGTATTAATATCAGCGGCAGAACCAACAAGGGTAATGGTTTCAGCATCTATTTGTGTGACAGTAACGCTTCCCCCCATCGCTGGTGTTGCAAATTCACCGATATCAACCGACAGGGTAACCGTAAGCTGGTCCCCATCAACATCGGCAAGAACCACATTTGAAAGATCAACATTAGAGGCCGTATTTACACTAACCGATATATCCGTTGGTACAGACGTCGCGGTTGGCGCGTCATTCACCGCTGAAAGGTCAATATTGATCGTGTTACTTGTTGCCGTCGAAATACCATCTGAAACGTTCAACGTTAACTCAGCCGCATCGTTGCCATTAGCATTGAGCGCACCTTGGTATTGAATGTTAGTCACTGTATCGAGATAAGTCTCGATATCAGCCGCTTGCCCAACAATAGTTATGCTGGTCGCACTGTCTTGCGTAACGGTAACACCAGACATGGCACCCGCCGCCCCGGGGGCAGCAAACGTGCCGTTATCGACAGTCAGCGTTAGCGTAAGAGTATCCCCATCCAAGTCCCCAAATTCAATAGTCGATAGATTGAGAGTCTCTAGTGTGTCTTCTTGAATAGTAAAATCGCTCGGTACGCTCATAATCGTCGGAGAAGCATTCTGCGCGGCAATGTCGAGATTGACTGTTCCCAGACTAACCGCCCCACTGCCATCGCCATCATTAGCCGAAATTGAAATGGTCGCCGCATCATCACCAGCTATGCCAATCTGACCTGTAAAGGTGATGTTTGCTGGGTCGTTCAAATAAGCATTAATGTCCGCTGCTGAGCCAATCAACGAAATAACTTGGAAGTTCACCATCGACAGATTGACCGACAAATCTGGGCCAATAACGCTTCCGGGTTGAACGGTGGTAAACTGACCAGAACTCACCACAAGTGAGACAATTATGTCTGCGCTATCAACATCATTGAACGTGATGCCTGAGAGATCAATTTGTGATTCCACACCTTCCACAACGTTGATGTCGGCTGGCATATTCGCCGCTGTTGGGTCATCATTAACGGCAGCAATATCAACATCAAGAGTTCCAACAAGTTGAGGAGCTGCAACGCCATCATCAACTGTAATCGTCAACTGATCAAAATCATTTCCAGATGAATTACTAGGTGGAGCGTACTGGATATTCGACACCGTATCAAAATAGGTATTGATATCAGCGGCCAAGCCAATCACCGTGATTGATACGGGCGACACTTGTGTGACAGTCACACCAGCCGCAGCACCAGACCCGGGGGCTGCAAATGTCGACTGCGACAAGCCTAGCGTAACGGTAATTGTATCACCATCCGCATCTGCGAAAGTCGTACCTGACAAATCCACATTAATAGCGGTGTCTTCAGTTGCACTAAGAAGGGTCGGCACATTAGCCGCGGTCGGTGCATCATTGACGGCATTGACCGTTACAGTCACTGTTTCCATCGCAGTGCCGCCGTTGCCATCATCAACGATGAAATCGAAACTATCCGTACCGTTGAAATCAGCATTCGGCGTATAGGTGAAAGACCCATCAGCGTTCACGATAACAGAGCCATTTGCAGGCGTACCATCAGCGCTGAAGGTCAGCGTATCGCCATCAATATCGCTCGCAACCAACTGGCCAGTCGCGGCCACATCTTCATTTGTCGTGACCACCTGACCAGAGGCAACAGGCACATCATTGACGGCATTGACCGTGACAGTCACCGTTTCAGAAGCCGTGCCGCCATTGCCATCATCAACGATGAAATCAAAACTATCCGTACCATTGAAATCAGCATTCGGCGTATAGATGAATGAACCATCAGCATTCACGATAACAGCGCCATTTGCAGGCGTGCCATCAGCGCTGAAGGTCAGCGTATCTCCATCAACATCGCTTGCAACCAACTGGCCAGTCGCGGCCACATCTTCATTTGTCGTGACCGCCTGACCAGAGGCAACGGGTACATCATTGACGGCATTGACCGTTACAGTCACTGTTTCCATCGCAGTGCCGCCGTTACCGTCATCGACGATGAAGTCAAAACTATCCGCACCATTGAAATCAGCATTCGGCGTATAGGTGAATGAACCATCTGCGTTCACGATGACAGCGCCATTTGCTGGCGCGCCAGCTGCAGTGAAGGTCAGCGTATCTCCCGTGTCCACATCGCTTGCAACCAACTGGCCCGTAACAGGGGTGCCTTCCCCTGTTGGCAAGGTAAGGCCAGCGGCGATCGGCGCATCGTTTTCACCGTTGATGGTGATCAATGTTGTTTGTGTCGACGTAACTGAACCAGACGCGACTTCAAAGCTGAGTTCAAACAAGCCTTGTTGTCCTGCAGCAAGACTATCAAATGCAGAGGTATCAACTTCCACATCTGTTGCATTGACGGTGAAATCTGCCGTTGTCCCAATGTCACTACCAGCAGCAACTGCAAGACTTAGGCTACCGTTTACAACAGCGGGTGTTTCGCCAGCATCGGGGTCACTAGCCGTCAATACACTGGATGGTGGAAACGCGACTATAGTGACAGTTGCTGTATCACCCTCCGTTACAGCTGCAAAATTGGCCGTCGTAATAGAGGGAGCATCATCCGCCCCCGTTACCGTGATCGTGAGCACGGCCTCGTCAAAATTGCCGTTGCCATCTGTGATTTGGTAACTAATGGTTTCGGTAGCTGTCACACCAGCAGCAAGGTCGTCGAAATCAGTTCCTGGATTGAAAGAATAAGACCCGTTGGCATTGACCACAAATGTACCACCGAAAGACAAGGCGGTTGTGACACCAAAAGGAACCAATGACCCATCAGCAAAAGCTTCAACAACTGTCAGTACATCCGGTGTTGGGCTAACATCTGGGTCGCTATCATTATCAAGCAAATTACCAACCGCAAGCGTCCCGTTTTCGCCGATATTCAGCGTATCATCTACCGCTGTTGGCGCATCTTGTTGTGGGGTAATGTCAATCACCAATTGTGACGACACGCTCTCTCCATCAAATTCGACGGTTATATCAAGAGTACCAAAATCATCCTCATTGGGAGAAGGAGTATAAATCAGGCTAGGACCTGTTCCATCACCATTGAGCGCCGCATTGAGTTGATCGAACGTACCTTCAATTTGCACGGTGCCGTCATCTACGCCGCTGCCAACTAGTATCGTTACGCCACTGTTAGGCGCTAACGATACAGTAGAGCCAGCAACCAAGGTTACGATCGCAACCCCGCCATCAGGGCCAACAATGGAGAAACCAGAAATTCCAATCGAACCATCTTCGGCAACGCTGGTTGTTAAGGTCGGCAGGTCAATGGATAGGCCATTATCAACGACATCAGGTGTGTCAGTTGGCAAATCACCAGTTTCAACATTATCCTCCGCCACAGTCTCTTGATCAACGATCGTTTCAATCTCTTGATCACCTTCTTGCAGCGCTGTTACTTGGATTGAGCCGTCAGTCTCACTGTTGGAATTACCAGCCTCAGCATTGGTATTTTCAAGTTCAGGAATAGCAACGCTACTCTCCTGATCGCCGCCTTCAAAGTCTGCTAAATCAGTTTCGATGCCGCTACTATCGAGCTGACTTTGGTCCTGTTCCTCAGCACCATTTTCTTGCTGCGCATCACTAGGATTAGTGCTGTCAGGTGCTGCATCTTGTCCGCCCTCTTCTTGTCCGCTCTCTTCTGGGGCTGCGTCTTGTTCACCTTCATTGCCATCTTGTTGTTCAGTAGGACTGTTGTTTTCAACAAAGTTCCCACCTTGCTGAACCCGTTGCGTTGCTGACTGAAACGCGTTGACTGCATCCGTGATCAACACTTGATCAGAAACGATATCGGTTGTTGTGCGGTCAACTTCGCGGGTTTCACCTTCTACAGGAGAAATAATCCATTTTGAATCAATTGAATCGATCGTCGCAATCTCATTGCCATCAAGGTCGGTCAAAGTGAAGATACCCGTTTCCCCATCTGGGTCACGGTTCAATGATACTTCAACAGTCGTTTTGCCATCCAAAGTTACGATATCAACACGCACCGTCGTGCCGCGAATACCCATTGTGGCGGCGGGGGTGTTGATTTCCAAACCACCTGTTTTGGCAGCCTGTCCCGCGATGAAAACAAAGCTACCTTCAACGAGATTGAAAATACCAGAGTTCTCAGAGCCATTCGGATCATAAATCAACTCGTCCAAAATCATCCGCGAGGCAGAAGCCAGCGTGAAAATTGTACCGTCAATGAAGGTCAGTGAAACCTTTGACCCATCGGCTGTTTGAACCACATCATTTGGAAAAACCTTGGTGCCAATCTGCAATGTTTCCGTCGTGCCATCGGCCCGTTGAACAGTCGCACTTCCTGATAGTTCTTCCACTTGCCCAATAGCATCAACGCCAGCAGAAGCACCAGATTGCGCATACTGACCAGGCGCAAGAGGACCAGCGAGAGATTCAACGATTGAACCTTTCAGAGATGTCCCATCAGCGGCATAGAGTGCCGGCGCATCAGCATGGGTGAAATAGTCCACCACACGGACTGTTTGTTCACCATCCATAGAGACCAATAAATCAGGTCCATCGCGCTCATAATCACCCTTAAAAAGAAGCGATGCTGAGGGTAAAATAATTTTGCTACCTACGTCTGAAAATACAGACAATTCAGTGGCATCACCGGAAATTGGTGACGAAGTGGACAAAACCATAATATACCTCTAGTTCTTTGCCATGCTCATCTATAACGTAACCATTGATTAATGTCCCGTTTGAAGAGCATTTTTCCGTTTCATATTTTCTAGATATTTACTTACCGCCGCACGTGAGGTGCACTTTGTCACACAGCAAATTTTTCACTCTATTCAAGAAAATTGGATTGAGCCGAATTGTTGGCCTTGCCCTACTTGCAGCACTCATAGCATTACGCATATTAGACCCAGTGGTTGTGACCAATTTGCGCAATCAGGCATTCGATCTTTATCAACGAATAAAACCTCGTGAGATCAGCAAGCAACCGGTTTCTATTATAGATATTGATGATGCCAGCCTTGCAGAAATCGGCCAATGGCCGTGGCCACGTAGTACCATCGCTGATCTACTAACAAAGGCGACACAAGGCGGCGCGGTTGCCATTGCGCTTGATATTGTTTTCTCGGAAAAAGACCGTTTATCACCGAAGAACATCGCAGAAAACAACCCAAACTTCTCCGATGCATTACGTGCAGAATTATCAAGCCTACCCTCAAACGATGCGATTTTAGCCGAAGCCATCTCGAAATCACGCATTGTCCTTGGGCAAACAAGTCTTCGCAGCAACCACTCGAAGTCAAATAGCGAGCAAGCAATTCCCGAGGTTCAACAAGCCTTTCTTGGAAAAGACCCAACGCCTTATCTTTTGAAATTCCCCGACTTACTCCAAAACCTTCCCGAATTTGAAAAAGCGGGCGCGGGCCGTGGCGTTTTCACCGTGCGCCCAGATCCCGATGGCATCCATCGAAGATTGCCTTTGGTCATGATGATGCGGGATAAAATCCGTCTTGGCCTTGCAACAGAATTACTCCGTGTTGCCACGGGCGGTGATGCTTTTGCTGTGCGCACAGATGATGCTGGCATTTCCGGTGTTGTGGTTGCAAAACAACTTCTAAGGACAGATCACAACGGATCAGTTTGGCCCTATTTCAGCCCCTCATCACGCACACGCTTTGTTTCAGCGGCGGACCTTCTAACGGGTAAAATGCCAGCAACGCGCCTTCGCGGCCATCTGGTTTTTGTTGGCACATCCGCCATCGGACTTGAGGATTTTCGGGCTAACCCAACAGGTATCCCCATGCCGGGGGTGGAAATTCATGCGCAGGTTTTGGAAAACATTATGTCGAAAACCTTGCTCGTCCGGCCCAATTATGCCGTGGCTGTCGAACTGGTTGTGATTACCGCATTAGGGTTATTGGTCATCTTGTTGGTGCCTGCTCTTGGGGCGCTTTTGACCATTGGCGGTACACTTGTTCTCATGGGTGGTTATATCGGTGTTTCATACTATTATTTTGATACTGAACGCCTACTCTTAGACCCTGCCTATCCAACGGTTGCTGCCCTCGTAGTAATCTTGCTCATGGCATCTGCAAACTATATCCGCGAGGAGCGGCAGCGGCGGGAAATTAGAAGCGCCTTTGGTCAATATGTATCCCCTGCCCTTGTTAGCCAATTAGCAGACAACCCTGAGCAATTAAAATTGGGCGGCGAGACGAAAGACCTTTCCGTATTGTTCAGTGATGTGCGCGGCTTCACTACGATTGCAGAGAGTTTCAAAGAAAACCCGCAAGGCCTAACCCAACTGATGAACGACTTCTTGGGCGTGTTATCAGATGCGATCCTGCATCATAGAGGCACCATCGACAAATTTATGGGCGATGCAGTTATGGCGTTTTGGAATGCCCCGCTTGATGAAAAAGATCATGCAGGAGATAGCTGCCGCGCTGCGTTAAAAATGATGGCTGACGTTGAGCAACTAAACCAACAACGCAAAGCTGAAGCAGAAGACGGTGAAGAGGTTTTACCAATCAATGTCGGCATAGGCATCAACACAGGTTCTTGCGTGGTCGGCAATATGGGTAGCGGCAACCGCTTTGACTATACAGCCCTTGGCGACACCGTAAATTTAGGCTCACGGCTTGAAGGCCAATCAAAAACCTATGGCGTGGATATCGTATTAGGCGCCCTTACCGCGAAAGCCGTATCTGATCGGTTTGCAGTTTTAGAGCTCGACCTTATCCGCGTAAAAGGCAAGAACGAGCCAGAGCGCATTTTCGGATTATTTGGCGATGAGACAATGGCGGAAAACACAGACTTCAAAGCCGTCCGCGCATTGAACAAATCCATGCTCACAGCCTACCGCAACCAAGATTGGGCATCCGCCTTTGATGCTGTCGGCATGTTGCGTGAAGTGGACGGGCGCTTGGGCCTTCGTCTTGATGATTATCTGTTCTTGTATGAGACACGCATTGGCGAATTTGGAGCCAACCCACCCGGCCAATATTGGGATGGTGTCTACACGGCAACATCTAAATAAGCTGCAGCTCAGCGCTCGCGAAGGGCTTCTGATCGTGCCCTCAAAATCGGTTTCATCAAATAGGTAAGTACTGTTTTACTGCCCGTTTGAATATCAATGCTCGCAACCATACCAGGGATGATAGGAAGCTTTTTATCATCGCTGCCTAGATGATTGGTCTCCGTGCGCACGATCACGCGAAAGAGTTTTTCGCCCTCTTTATCCTCAATCGTATCAGCACCAATGCGCACCACTTTACCTTCCAGCGCACCATAGACCAGATAATCATAAGCGGTGATCTTAACAGAGGCGGTTTCACCTGGTTTGATGAAGGCCACATCTTGCGGGCGAATATCCGCCTCAATCAGCAAGCCATCATCGATTGGCACGATCTCAACAATATCAACGCCGGGCTGTAAAACCGCACCAATGGTGGTCTTATTGATCTTGTTCACAATACCGCGCACGGGTGCACGAATTTGGGTGCGCGTCACACGGTCGGTTGCAGCCCGTAAAGTTTCTTGAACAACAGCAAGTTCTCCCTGCAAGGTCGCCAAGCGCTCCCGTGAGGTGAGAATATACGATGTCTCAGACGCTTTGATTTGATTTTCTGCTTCACGGATCGAGGCTTCAATTCTCGGCATACTTGCCACCCCAATGGCAAGATCACCTTCATGTTCAGCAAGACGAGATTGCAATTGAAGGAATTCGACTTCCGGCACAACACCTTTCCTATAAAGGTTTCTTGTCAGTTTCACCTCTTTCCTCAAAGGCTCAATAATCGCCTCAAGTTTCTTGCCTGTAACCTCCATCTCAACAAGCTCTGCACGGCGTTGAGTGAGGCGATCTTGCAGCACATCCACCTCACGAGCCAATTGAGTTTGGCGGGAGCGGAAAACTTGACGTTCTGCATTCACGGCACGCGCATGATCTTTCTCAAAATCAGTTGGAAAGATCAGCTCCTCTTTCAGTCCAGCCTCAGCCTCTAGGCGTGTTTGTTCGGCAATCAAAGCCGTTTCGCGCTCGGTCAATTCACCCAGCTGCGAAGAAAAACTTGTATCATCAATCTGCATCAAGGCTTGGCCTTGCTCAACAACATCACCTTCCTCAATCGCAATAGAACGAATGATACCGCCTTCAAGGGTTTGAACCACTTGCAGCTGACTGGAAGGAATAACACGGCCTATCCCTTTAGTTACTTCTTCCACCTCAAAGAGGCTTGCCCATGTCATCAAAGCAATCACACCAATGATGAAAACAGTGAGGATCGGCCATTGGCTGCGCCCGCGCGAGACAGCATCGGCTTTGGAAATCTTATTGATATATTCTTCTTCAACTTGTTGACCAAACATATCTCACCCTCCCTTCTTTGCTGCGTTCTTCTTCAACAAGGTCATAACGTCCGTGCTCGTTCCGTCGAGAATTTTAACACCCTTGTCGATGATGATCGTACGATCAGCAATGGCAGCCAAAGAATTGCGGTGGGTTGATAAGATCATACCAACGCCCTCTTTCTTCAACTCATTAAGACGAGAGATAACCGTCGTTTCTGTTTGGCTATCCATTGCATTGGTTGGTTCATCCAAGAACAATAACTTTGGCCGCCGCAGCAGCAGTCTAGCAATGGCGACTGCTTGCCGTTGTCCGCCTGAGAGTCGATTGCCTTTTTCGCCAACAAACTGATTGAGGCCTTCTGGGTTTTCCTGAATGAATGTATCCATACCCGCAAAATATAAGGCGCGGTTTAGATCTTCATCCGTCGCCCGTGCTTGGCCTAACAATAGGTTCTCGCGAATGGTGCCCGTGAAAAGCTCTGGGTCTTGCGGCAAATAGCCGATACCGTCGCGAAGCTCTGCCCGTTCAAATTGGGCAAGCTCATGGCCATCCACCAAGACAAGTCCACTCTCTGCTTCGACAAGCCCGCAAAGCAGTTTGCCAAGAGTTGTCTTGCCAGAACCAACCCGTCCCAAAAGCGCTACCGTCTCGCCTTCTTTGATATCAAAGCTCACATCTTTCAATGCCGGTTCCGGTGCACCTGGATAAGTGAATGTGACACCTTTGAGCGACACCTCGCCTTTCTTCACACGCAGATCACTCACGACTGTGTCGCCACCTTCAACAGGCAATTGCATATGGTCAGAAATCGCAGCCATCGCTTTCAATGCGAGCTGCGCGCGGATCAATGTTTGGGAGATATTACCAAGGGGCTGCAAAACGCGGCCCGCCAGTATATTAGCCGCAATCAATCCACCAACGGTGATTGCGCCCTCAGACACGAGAAACACACCCCAGAAGATAATCACGACACTGACGCCCTGTTGAATGAGTTGCGTACCGCTGGTTGCGAAGTTGGACCAGAAGCGGGTTTTGCCATTGATCCGTGCAGAAGCAGCAATGGCATTTTCCCATTCACGTTGCATCGTTGGTTCACCGTTGACGCTCTTGATGGTTTCAATACCAAGCAGGCTTTCCACCAGCACAACATGACGCTTCGTCGAAAGTTGCTGGCTTTGCTTTACCGTGCGCCCAATGGGGATTTGAGCGAAGAAGGCAAGCAAAACCACTATAGGCACCGCCAACAACGGCACGATAGCAATTGGCCCAACAATCACCCATAAAACCGTGACAAATATCCCGATAAACACCAGATCAATCATCGCAACGAAGCTCGACGACACGAAGAAATCGCGCACCATCTCAAAGTCACGAATGTGGTTTGCCATTCCGGCTGCACCACCCGAACGTGACAGCAGTTTAACCCGCATGGCTTGGCGGAACAATTTGGACGCAATCACAAGATCAATACGCCTGCTTGCAAGTTCCAAAACATTGACCCGCACCGTGCGCAAAATCATATCCAGCACAAGGGCAATCAAAACGCCAATGGCCAATGTCCATAATGTCACGAACGCAAGGTTCGGGATCACACGGTCATAAACATTCATGACGAAAATCGGCAAGGCAAGACCGAACAAATTGATGCCAAGCGCTGCCACAACAATCTGCGCCCAAGCGCTCCAATTATCGCGCAATGGTTTCCACAGCCAATGACTTTTGTCACTCGCCATTGCTCGGGTTTCTGGCCCAAGGCGTTGCGCTGTTGCGCTTGCCTGCTCGGTTACAAACAAAAGCGACTTTTGCACTTCGCGCCGGAGTTTGCGGGCCAAAATCTCTTCTTCAAACTCACCCTTGGAAAGGTCAATAATGCGGGCATGTTTTCGCCCATTTGCAAAACCCGTCAGGATAATCGGTTGGCCATTTTTTAAAAACAAAACGCAAGGCAGAACAATCGGATCAACTTCCCGCAGATCACGAACCACAAGGCTTGATTTTAAGCCAACCTCTTGCAAAGCACGCGCCAGCACAGTGCCGTCTTTTCGCTCAAACCCATCTGGCACTGCAGCCAATACCGCCGCTTTTGAATAGGGTTGAGAAAACTCGGAAGCAAGCCATTCGACAACAGGCAAATATCGCCCATCGCTACCACTATCATCTTTAAGGTAGACGACCGTTGAAGGTTGTGTCGTATCACTCGCCATAAACTAACCTTAAACCTTATCTAAGCGGTTCAAGCTCAATGTTGAAAATCGCTCGCGGAGTATCAATCAGCTTCTTTTCGAAAGTTGGAGCACCGACGGCGACAGATGAATCATGACCAAAATAGCCAGACAATTTGCTTTGTGCGGCTAGCATGCGAAAACGAGCGAAGCTAAGACTGGCCTCGGAACTAAGCTTTTGCACTTCATTGTTAAACTTTGCCCGTTCAGCATCCAACACATCAAGCAAGCTGCGTTTTGATAGCTGGAACTCTTCAATGTAATTTTGAACAATCTTACGATTGGCCTGAACCTGTTGGCGCAAAAGTGCGGAGCGCTTTTGATTTGCCGTTAAGCTGTTCCAAGCGCGAGACGCCAGTTCTTTCACTTCACGCGTAATATCTTCACGTTGGTAATTTGCTTGGTCGATACGGTGTTGTTGCGCTGAAATTTGTTTCTTGCGAGCGCCACCGTTGTACAAGGACCAAGATAGGTTCACGCCCAAAAACGCATCAACATCATTGCCTCTTGAACCGTTTCTATCGGCGCCATAACTTGTGCGGCCATTAAGAGACACACGAGGTAGACGGCCAGATTCTAAAATTTCCCGCTCGAACCCCGCCTCATTCGCGACAGTACCGGCAAGCTTGATACGGTTATTATTGGCAATGCTGCTTGAAATCAGCGCATTCAAATTCTTTGGCAGGCGCTTCACATAAGGAATAGACATCTTCCCTCGTGGTTTATGGCCAACAACACGCTTATAACGCGCTTCCGCATCTCGGAGAGATTGTTCGATGCCTGTAACCGCTTCGCGAGCAGCAAGAAAACGTTCTTGCGCTTGAAAGCCATCGCTTATGGGTGACTTGCCGCCAGATACACGAGCGCGCACTTGATCCGCCAATTCGAAATGTCGGCTAACATTGCGCTTTGCGATATGGAGTAAATTACGGTGACGAACCACATCAATATAGGCCTCAACCGCATTCAGTGCGATGGTTTCAGAATTAGCGAGCAACCGATAGATGCTACCATCAAGACGCGCGGCGTTACGATAAACTAAGTTGGCACGGCGAAAACCATCAAACAGCGTAAGCTCTGTCGAAACACCAATTTGTCGTGTTGCATTCAAACGACCGCTATCAGAAACAGATAAAACGTTGTCATTTTCAACAACTTGACCGCCAAGCTCACCAAACAGATCAACGGATGGAAGATACTCGCTTCTTAAGCCCGACAACTCATCGCCGATCGCGCGGACATCAGATAGACTGGCTTTACTGGATGGGTTGGTTGTTAGGGCCGTTTTAACAGCATTTTTCATGCTTTCAGCAGACGCGTAAGAACCGACAACCAACGGCACAAACATCAACGCACATGCGCTAAAACCGCGCACTCCTAGTAAAAATAACCTACGCATTATTTACAACAATTCCAAAAAATAACTAAAACTACACTTTAATAATAAGTTATCAAAAGCAGACCCACTGCCCAAATGCAATCAAAGTATGCAATTTTTAGGAATTTTACCCTCGCAACATGGCGGATTTCAAGGGTTTAGCGCCAATCTCGCAATGATTAAATTAACTGCATATCCTTCCAAATTGCTGCACATTTCGCTCAAATGGTTTGTGAAGAAGAACGGCGTAGGTTCGAAACAGGTAGCCTGATCAACATTATTGTGATGAGATGTGATGTGGGTATCGCCCCGCAAATTGGTACTGCTTCTACTGATTTAATTGAGAACGGCGATCTGCATGATTGTGCAGCGTTGGAGCGTTTTCGATTTAGCAGTCAATCAAATTGGCGGCCTATAAATCACAATATTCGAGGTGCCGATTTAATCCATCGTCCCTCTCAAGACAGGTCGCGAGGAATCTAGGAGAACACGATGAAAACACTACTTAAATCAACAGCACTAATAGCTGCAAGCTTAGCAGTTGGTCTTTCTGCATGGGTCGCAACACCGACAACAATTCATGCCCAAGACGCAGCTTGCACATTCCCGAAGGCTCCTGACGATTTCGAGCAAGAAGAAATTGACAAGCTTTATGAGTGCATCAAAGAAAAACTTTATGGTGGTTATGCGAAAACAGGCCACGAAATTGGTGCAAACCTTCAAAGCTGGAAAGTGACACAGACAGGCATTGGTCCGTCGTTTGCAGGTCACGGCAACCGTTTCTTGAAAACATATTCAAATGACATCGCTTATGATGAATACATCAAATGGCGCGACGAAGGCGAATTCGCGCTTCCTGTTGGTTCTGTTCTGGCGAAAGCAAGCTGGAAAGTGAACAAAAAAGGTGAACCACAACGTGGACCGCTTCTTATCATGACAAAAGTCGCTAAAGGCGAAGCGGACGAGTTTGGCAACTGGCTCTACACTGGCGTGAATGGCGCTGGCAAAGACTTCAAAGTAAGCCAAAAATTCTGCCACGATTGCCACGGTGCTTATGAGCATCAAGACTTCCTTGGATACCCTGCTGAAGAAGTTCGCATCAACGCAGCTGAGTAGTCAAAACACGAAGTTATAAAGATGGGGCCAGAGGTACATTTACCTCTGGCCTTTCTGTTTGTAGTGTCAGTTCAATCGTTATCTCACCCCTTGATAAGATCACCCCACTTGCCCCAAGCTATTCGTAAAATCATCACCCTCATCAACACGCCATATGTGGTGTGGTTTGCACTTTCATGGTGGGCATGGCCGCTGGTTTGGGATCTTTATGAAAACAATCGTTATTACGCAGAAATCATGAACTTTACTGGCGTTTTGTCCGTGCAACTGATTGTTTTAACGATGGCGATCACCCCACTCACATTTTTATTAAAGCGTTGGCAATTTGGCAAAACCGTAAGCCGCTGGCTGCTTAAAAACAGGCGTTATATGGGCGTTGCAGCCTTTGGGTATGGCTTGCTGCATTTGATTTTCTACATCAGAGAAACGAAGTATCTCATTGTCATGTATCTCGAATTCTTTGACCTTGAGCTGCTGGTTGGCTGGCTTGGTTTCTTCTTCCTCATTCCAGCATTCCTAACCTCAAACACAGCCTCAGTTCGCCGTTTTGGGAACCGTTGGAAGACACTCCAGCAACTCAGTTATATTGCCGTTATTGCCTTGTTATTCCATTGGTACTTGTTCGATTTCTTCTTGGACCAAGTACTCACTTGGATCGCGATTCTTGTTGTCGCGAAAGCAATCCATATTGGGTTTAAAGCAGTTCAAAATGGTAGGTTTAGTCCCCGTCGCGAAAAGACGTCTTAGAGCTGATCTTTCGGCGTTTTGCCTGCAAAGAATGCATCCAGATTATCAAGTGCGCGAAAGCCCATCGCATCGCGTGTGGCGACTGTTGCGCTGCCAATATGCGGCATCATGAAAATGTTTTGATGGTTTGAAAACTTTGGGTTGCCGACAGGTTCTTTGACGAAACAATCAAGACCTGCGGCCGATAGTTTACCGCTTTCAAGGGCATTAATCAGCGCCTCTTCATCCACCAAAGCACCACGCGCCGTATTCACCAGCACGGCACCATCAGGTAGTTTCGCAAACCGATCGGCGTTCATCAATCCAGTTGTTTCAGGCGTTGCCGGACAATGGAGACTTAAGAAATCAGCGACAGACAAAAGGCTGTCGATGTCTTCATGGAATGTTGCGCCCTGCTCTTTGTCTTCTGGCAATCGGTTGCGATTATAGTAGTGAACTTCCATGTTGAAGCCACGCGCATTGCGCGCCATCGCTTGCCCTACGCGGCCCATGCCGATGATACCAATACGGCTGCCAGAAACCTGCTTACCGACCATGAAAGCGGGAGACCAAAAGTCCCATTTGCCATCGCGCACCATCGTATCGCCTTCAACACAGCGCCTTGCAGCACCCAACATCAAAAGCATAGCAATCTCAGCCGTTGCATCAGATAGAACATCAGGCGTATTCGTCACCACAACACCGCGAGCATTAAGCGCTGGAATATCGCAATGATCTGTGCCGACAGAGTGGTTGGCGATGATCTTCACGCGCGGATCAAGCTGATCCACCGTCTCCCCGTGAAAGCGCTCTGAATGACAAGGCAGAATAGCATCCACCTTGGCGCTCATCTCGATGATCTCCGCAGCCGTGTGCTCTCCATCTGCATGATTGATGATGCAGTCATAATCGCGCTCTGCCCGTTTAAGGGTATTGTCTGAAAGGCGGCGCGTTATCCAAAGGGTTGGCTTTGTCATGGTTCTAAGACTTTGCTGCTTGAGCTTTCATCTTGCGACGGCTCACAAACAAAGTAATGGCGGCGAACACGACCATTGCCCCATACCAAAAATACTTAGGCCACATACCGTCAACCAAATATGGATTGTCAGATGAACCTAGCGAGCGAATACGAACGCCTTTGCCAACCTCAAACAGTGTAGATGCACCATAAGCGCCATAGATAAATGCCAAGCCGCAGGAAATAATCAACGTCATGATTAGAATGAATTTCACTTTGTCATTGATGCCGAAGGCTTCTTCGACATAATCATAAACAGCAAAAGACATGACGAAGAGAACGATCAGCCAAAACGGCAATCCGCCATAAAAGCCTGCAAAGCCAGAGGTAATGGATCCTGCCAAAGCGAAAATGAATATCCCGATCAGCGCTGTGGCGATCAGTCCGACAATTCTTAGTGTCACAGTATCCATTTGAGTTTCTCCCTCATAAAATCAATCAAGTTCGCGCAGCATCCAACTTGCTGTTCGAAGCAGTCGGTCATCTTCTTCTTGCCCACCAATGAGCTGCACACCTATCGGCAAACCAGCACTGCTTGTGAGCAAGGGTAATGTCAAACAAGGTAATCCAGCAAGCGTCCATAGTGTTGAGAATACAGGATCACCCGTATGCCCTTGTGAACGCAAAGGTGCCGCCCCTGTTGAGGATGGCGCAATGATGGCATCGAAGTCCATGAAGAACTCACCAAAGAACGTTCCCATCTCACCCATGACGCCGATGGCATTGTCATATTCATCTTTTGAAATCCCCTGCCCGTGCTTGATCACGGGTTGAAGCGTCGCGCTAACCTGATCCCAGTGTTTGTCAAAGGTTTCAGCCATATGCAGGCAAATTTCATATTCATGGATGGTGCGCTGGGTCTCTATAAGGTCAGCAAAATAAGCTGGTGCCTCAATGCGTTCAACGCGGTCACCCAACGCATTCACGACTTCTTCCATCGCCTCTGCTGCTTCACCATCCAAACGATCAAGGAATGGCAGGTCAAGCCACACCAAATCAGGATCAACTGGCGGCTCAGACTTCGCCCCTGCCGCCATTTGCGGACGTGCTCTTGGGTATGATATCGCGTCTGATGGATCATAAATCGCAAGCACATCAGCAAGCAGTGCTGCATCATCAAGAGATCGCGCAAAAACGCCCACCTGATCAAGCGACATCGATGTTTGCAAAATGCCCGTTCTAGGGATCACACCCCGTGTTGGCTTAAAGCCATAGGTGCCACAAAAAGACGCGGGACGAACGACGGAGCCGTTGGTCTGTGTTCCAATGGCAAGCGGCACATGGAAGCCTGCAACAGCGGCCGCAGAGCCAGATGACGAGCCACCCGGTGAATGTTCAAGGTTATGTGGATTGCAAGTTTCTGCTGGATGGACAAAGGCAAATTCAGTGGTCGCCGTTTTGCCGATAATCACCGCGCCCGCTTCATGTAGACGCTCAACAATCTTCGCATCACTTTCAGGCATACGCCCTTTGAAGATAGAAGACCCCAATTCAGCGGTCATGCCCTTCGCATCGATGATGTCTTTCAAGGCGACAGGCAACCCATGAAGAGGCCCGAGAGGTTTGCCTGCAAAGCGTAATTTATCAAGTTCTTCAGCGCGAGCCAGCGCGCCTTCGCGGTCCACATGCACCCACGCTTTGAGTTGACCATCGGTCTCCTCAATGCGGTTTAGACATGCAGTGGTGAGTTCAACAGAAGTGAGCCATCCTTGACGGATTTTCTCACTCGCTTCTGTGGCACTTAAACCATTGGGTGGTAAGTCTGACATAGATGTTCGTGCCTTATGGAATCCATTTACCGAAGAGATAATCAGGGAACCAAAGCGCAATGCCTGGGAACTGATACATCAACACCATGCAGAAGATCACGATGGAGAGATAAGGCATCAAGCCTCGGAAGATTTCCATCAACTCGATCTGGTTCTTCAAAACCCCCTTCAAATAATAGGCGGACATGGCCATTGGTGGGGTAAGGAATGAGGTTTGTAGATTGAGCGCCACCAACATCGCGAAGAAATACGGGTTGATTTCAAACAACGGCAGCATTGGCAGGAAGATCGGCACGAAGATGATCAAAATCTCAGACCATTCAAGTGGCCAGCCAAGCAGGAAGATGATCAACTGCGCGATGACAAGGAACTGCCAAGGCTCAAGATCAAGGCTTAGCACCCAATGTTTCACCAGTTCTTCGCCGCCAAGTAGGGAGAAGACCGAGGTGAAAATCCAAGCGCCGATAAACAGCCAACAAACCATCGCGGTCGCTTTCGCTGTTAGGAACACGCTCTCTTTGAGTTTTTGCCACGTCAGCGCACGATAAAGGGCAGCAAGACCGATACCACCAGCAGCACCCATGGCAGCCGCTTCTGCAGGCGTTGCAAGGCCGCCAAGGATCGAGCCAAGCACCAACATAATCAGCACAGTGAGCGGCACGAAAGAAACGAGCAATTCACGGTAGATTTTGCCAACAGGTGGAATGTCTTCCTCCTTCGGCTTGGGCGCGATTGATGGTGTTATCATCACACGAACGATTACGTAGACGATATACATGCCCGCTAACAATAAGCCTGGAAAGACTGCCGCCGCGTATAGGCGCAAAGGTGAAAGTTCAGCAATCGCCGCATAAACAATCAGCATGATCGACGGCGGGATCAAGATACCAAGCGTACCACCTGCACAAATAACGCCCGCTGCAAATTCGCGGTTATATTTAGCGTTCGCCATGGCAGGAAACGCCAACAAGCCCATCAAGGTTACAACCGCCCCAACAATGCCGGAAGCCGTTGAAAAGACCGCACACGTAATGAGGGCCGCAACAGCCATAGACCCTGGCAAATTGCGGGCAGCGAGGTAGAGCGAATAAAACAACTTATCAATGATGCTTGCCCGTTCAACGATATAACCCATGAACAAGAACAAGGGGATCGCGACAAGGATCGGATTATCCATCACCTCAAAGGTGCGGTCAGCAAAAAGGTAGTAGATGCGATTTGTGAAAATGTCCGTGAATTCAACAATAGTATCGCCTTGGGTGGTGTAATAGTAAAACCCGAAGGCAAGACCCATACCGATAAGAGTGAAAGCAACAGGAAAACCAAGCAAGACCAGAAAAATAAAACTGACCAGCATTAAGATGGCGACTTCAGGGTTTGACATAATAGGCGTATCCGAGCTTGGTAGAAATTACTTGTTTAATCGACCGATCTCATCGAGATCAGCTTCAGCGAGTAGGTCTTCAGTTTCTTTCACATCATCAAGACGTGGCATCCATACGCCAGTCTTAAAGGCTTTCCAGCACCGCATCATTTCTGCGAGGCCTTGCAACATCATCAAGAAACCAACCACTGGAACCAGCGTTTTGAAATAATAAATTTGAATACCCGCAGGACTGTTGAGGCTTACTTCCTTAAAGCGCCAGCTTTCATCAGCTGTCAGCCAGCCCGCAAAGAACAATGCCGCCATGCCGGGGAAGAAGAACAAGATATAAAGGATGAAATCCGAGATCGCCTGCCGTCTAACGGAATAGAGGCGATAGATGAAATCCCCGCGCACATGCGCCCCTTGCGCCAGCGCGTAAGGCCCCGCCATCAAGAACAGCGCACCGTACATTTGGATTTGCATATCCAGTGACCACACCGTTGGGGTGTTGAGCACGTAACGCACAAAAACTTCATAGGCCACAGCAAGGGTCAAAATTAGAATGCACCACCCAAAGGCGCGCCCCACCCATATACTCAAGCCTTCAATAGCATAAATAAATCGTTCCAAGAGGTTTCATCATCCGCGTTGTAGCCTGCTAATCAAAAGCGGGCTAAAAAATCTGATTGTCATAGAGAGCCCCAGAGGCCAACAAGGTTAGCCTCTAGGTTTTTGGTAACAAGGAAAAGTCTAAAGCGACTTAGCCAAAGTAGTGATTGTATGCCAGCTTGTAGTCAGGCTGGTTCAAGTTGAGATAGTTCATCACGTCTTTAGCGTATGCTTTTTGTGACACGATAACTTTCGCGAAGAATGGATCTTCAGCCGAAATACGATCAACAACTTTGTCCCAAGCTTTAAGCTGTTCAGCCATCACACTGTCAGGTGTACGGTAAACATTCACGCCCTGCTCATCGCGCAACTTCACGAGATCTTCTGCATAACGCTTCGTGTTGTTCCAGTAGAAGTTTGAGCTTTCAGCTTCTGAAGCATGCTTCAAGATGGCTTGATGCTCAGCTGGAAGACTGTCGTGCTTCTTCTTGTTGAACGTGATCTCAAAGAATTCCTGAGACTGGTGGAAAGACGCAAGGTGATAGTGCTTAGACACATCCTGCATACCGAAGTCACGGTCTGATGTAGGGTTGTTAAATTCAGCAGCATCAATCAAGCCTGATTTCATCGCTGGCTGAATTTCGCCACCTGGAAGCTGAACAACTGACATGCCCATTTCCAAAAGAACGTCAGCAGCAAGACCAACTGTGCGGTATTTCAAACCAGACATTTGGGAAGCGTCTTTAATCTCTTCCTTAAACCAACCCATTGGCTGTGCTGGCATTGGTGAGTTGAAGTAGGACACCAAGTTTAGACCAAGCGAGCCCATCAATTCGTCAAAGAGTTCTTGGCCGCCACCGTAGTGAACCCAACCAAGCACTTCGTTTGAAGACCAACCAAAACATGGGCCAGTACCGAACAAAGATGCCGCTTTTGATTTTGAATACCAGTAAGCAGGTACGTAGTGAGCGCCATCAAGCGTGCCACGGTGAACCGCGTTTTGCATTTGGCCTGTTTTAACAACAGAGTTCACGGCAAGAAGGTCGATCTTAAGGTCTTTACCGGCCATCGCATGAACGCGATCTACGTAAGACTTAGCATTTTCAAGGAAAATACCTCCGCCCCAACCAGCTTGAACTTTAAGAACTGTTGGCTCCGCACGTGCGACAGCTGGTGCCGCAAGAGCGCCTGCTGCGACCGTTGAAGCAACCGCGCTACCTTTTAAAAATTTTCTTCTATTTAGCTTTTCCATTAAAAATTCTCCTCCAATATTTCGAACTTGGCCAATCCTCCCACGACGACCAATCGAAAGCTAAGCACCTTTTAACTATTGCAGCAAGCAGCAGAGTGCACAGCACCCACCCACAGGTAATGCTTTTGGGGGGCATCAGAGCGCAAATTGCAACCAAGGGCTGCAATTCGCCTATTCATAGGTGTAAAATAGATAATATAAATCAGTTTATTTTTGAATTAAAAGACTAAGTCTTATTCCAAAAACTAAACAGTAAAGCTGGCAGCTTCTTTCGCAAGTGCTTCAATTGCATCCCAGTCTTGGGCATCAATCAACTTTTGAGGGGCCAACCAAGATCCACCAACACAAAGCACATTTTCCAGTGAAAGGTAATCTGCTGCATTGCTTGGAGAAACACCGCCAGTTGGGCAAAAGCGAACATCTTGCAAAGGTGCGCCAATGCCTTTCAAATAATTTGGCCCACCAGCAGGGCCTGCAGGGAAGAACTTCATGCATGTATAGCCATGCTCACTCAGGTTCATAACCTCAGATGCTGTCGCAACACCTGGAAGAAGCGGCACGTTGGTATCGCTAGCAGCCTCCAGTAGTTTTGGTGAAGCACCTGGGCTTACAAAAAACTTAGAGCCAGCCGCTTCTGACTTTTCCATTTGTTCCCGCGTCAAGACAGTACCAGCACCTGGAATTGCACCTTCGACTTCTTTTGCTACTCGCTCAATTGCTTGCAATCCAAGCTCGGTGCGCAGAGTAATTTCAATCACAGGGAGACCGCCTTTAACCAAGGCTTTGGCCAATGGCACAGCTGCTTCCAACGAAGAAATGGTGATCACAGGTATAACGGGCGCTGCCTGCATAACTGCTTTGACCGCTTCAACATTTTGTACCATCTGTATCTTCCTTATTTTATCGCTTATGCCCGCCACTCAGCGACGAACTTTGATTTTTGTAACGCCTTATAAAGATGGCTGCTTTCAACAACCAACGAGAAATAGAAAAAAGACGTCTGAATACCCCATCTATTCGCACGAATGAGCATAGTAGGCTATCCTCTTTTGCAAAAAACTGTTGATGTAGCCCGTTACCGCACAGAGTGAATTAAGCCACACTCTATTTTTGATAAATGACACAATGTGTTAGAAAACAAAGGTGTTCTTTCTTCAGCCAACATTTTTCATGTCTTGGCTGATAAGTCACCGATACTCTACGAGGAAATATTCATGTCTTCCAATACCACATGCGCCGTCATCGGACTGGGCTCTATGGGATATGGCATCGCCCAATCTATCCTGAGAGCGAACAAACCTGTTCTTGGCGTTGATATTGATGCAGGCCGCATGGCGGATTTGCGCGCTGAAGGTGGCATGGATGAGGAACTAAAAAATCTCGCCCCCAAATTAGACACCGCCGTCATTGTGGTCCTCAACGCCAACCAGACGGAAGCCGTCCTTTTTGGTGACAATGCATTGGTCCCACTTATGAGTTCAGGCGCTGTGGTTATTTCATGCGCAACAGTACCACCAGAGTTCGCCCGACAAATGGCGGCTCGATGTGCTGACTACGGTGTGCACTATTTAGATGCCCCAATCTCCGGTGGAGCCACGAAAGCTGCACAGGGAGCGTTGAGTGTTATGGCATCAGGCACCGATGAAGCTTTTACAGCGGCCAAACCTGTCCTTGATGACATCTCAGAAACCGTCTTCAAGCTAGGCGACAAGGCAGGTGCCGGATCAGCGATGAAGGCCGTCAACCAATTGCTCGCAGGCGTTCACATCGCAACAATGGCAGAAGCCCTCACCTTCGGCATGACCCAAGGAGTTGAACCAAAAACCTTCGTTGAAGTTATCAGCAAATGCGCAGGCTCCAGCTGGATGTTAGAAAACCGCGCGCCGCACATTGTCGATGGCGATTACAGCCCCAAAAGTGCGGTCAATATTTGGTTGAAAGACCTCGGCATCGTGCTTGATATTGCAGGCTCAGCAAACTTTGATGCACCCATCTCAAAGGCAGCACTTGCAGAATTCACCAAAGCAGCAGACATGGGTCTTGGCCTAGAAGATGACGCCGCTGTTGCGAAAGTTTACGCCGATCGAGCGCAATTGACCCTCCCATTCATGGACACAGAAAACACATGACAGGCTGTATTTTTGGCGCCATCGCGGATGACTTTACTGGCGCATCAGATTTAGCAGGATTGCTCGCGCGATCAGGCGCGGCTGTGAACTTACGGATTGGTGTGCCTGATGGTTCACCTTCCAACTTGCGCGTTGATGGCACACCTTCAGCCCCCTTTGAGGTAATCGCCTTAAAATCACGCACCGCTCCTGTGGATGAAGCCGTAAGCGATGCCCTTGCTGCTCTTGAATGGCTGAAGGCGGCGGGCGCGCAACGCTTCTTTTGGAAATATTGCTCAACCTTCGATTCCACCGCTGAAGGCAATATTGGGCCCGTGGCAGAAGCTTTGATGAAGGCTCTCGGCACGAAGCAGACAATCTATTGCCCTGCCTTTCCCGAAAATGGCCGATCAATCTACATGGGCAACCTGTTTGTCGGCAACCAACCCTTGGCAGAAAGCCCAATGAGGAACCACCCCCTCACCCCTATGCTAGACAGCAATTTAATGCGCCTACTTAAACCGCAAGTAACCCTGCCCGTCGGACTTGTTGAGCACTTAACCGTCGCCAAGGGGCCAGACGCGATCAAAGCGAAGCTTCAGCAAATGGCAGATGATCAAACAAGCCATGTCGTTGTTGACGCTGTGGCCGATGCTGATCTTTTAGCGATTAGCACTGCCTGTAAAGACATGCCCTTGCTAACTGGCGGCAGCGCCATCGCCATGCACTTGCCCCACTTATATGATGCGGATGGTCTTTTCGATCTTGGACAGTCAGAAGCGCAAACTTTTGCGACCGACGATAAATCAATTGTGCTATCAGGCAGTTGTTCCGCCATGACCTTAGCGCAGGTCCAAGCCTACATTAATGCAGGCCATCCAAGCTTTAAAGTCGATCCCTTAGATGCCGCCAAAACGGGCGCAGAAAATGTGCTTCATTGGCTCGATCAGCAAGACTTCACCAAAGCGCCTCTCATCTATGCAAGTGCTGATCCTGACGATGTAAAGCAAGTGCAAGCAACGCTGGGCGTTGAACAAGCAGGTGCATTGGTTGAAGGCGTTCTAGCTAAATGCGGCACCAAGGCTCGTGACCTTGGTGCACGACAATTTATTGTTGCAGGCGGTGAAACCTCTGGCGCTGTCACCAAAGCTCTAGGCATTAATCAGCTAACAATCGGACGAGAAATCGCCCCCGGTGTACCGTGGACATATTGCCATTCAAACGACATTCCAATTGCACTGACCCTCAAGTCTGGCAACTTTGGTGAGATCAGTTTTTTCGAGGATGCGCTAGAGAGTTTAAAGCAGGCTTGAATTAGGAATTAAACAACATGAAATCACGCGCACGAGTTGTGGTTATCGGTGGAGGCATTGCTGGATGTTCAACGCTTTATCACCTGACACAAGAAGGCTGGAGCGATGTTGTTCTGATTGAACGTGATGAGTTGACCTCTGGCACCACATGGCACTCAGCGGCACAGGTGACGAATTTCGGTATGAACCAAACGATGGTCGGGCTGAAAACTCATTCCATCAATCTCTATCAAGAAATGGCGGACGATCCAGAATACCCGATCAACTACCACCACGGCGATGGCGGCATTCGACTGGCGAACACTGAAGAGCAAATGCAAGGCTATCGGCACTTTGCGTCTATGGCGCGGGGGATGGATGTCCACTTTGAGGTAATCAACGCAGAAGAATGCGCGCGTCGCCATCCGCTCATCTCAACTGAAAATCTCTTGGGTGGATTATGGGACCCGATGGATGGCGATATCGACCCTGCCCAACTTTGCCAAGCCTTAGCGCGACGGGCGCGGCTTGCTGGTGCAGAAGTCTATCGCCATACGCCCGTAATAGGACTGACCCAACACAAAGACGATACATGGACCGTCCATACTGAAAAGGGTGACATTGATTGTGACATCGTCGTCAATGCAGGCGGCTACCGTGTCAACGAGATTGGGGCCATGATGAATGTGCATCATCCTGTCGCCTCGATGGAACACCAATATTTCCTCACCGATGATATTCCCGCCATTCGCGACGCAGACCACAGAATGCCGCTCTTGCGCTGCCCGATTAGCGATTATTATTGCAGGCAAGAAAAGAACGGGCTGCTGCTTGGGTTTTATGAGCAAGATTGCAAAACATGGGGTATGGACGGGATCGATCCGAACTTTGCCAATGCCCTTTGCCCTGATGATCTTGAACGCGTCACCGATGTGCTAGAAGGTGCCTTCAGCCGGATGCCCGCTCTTATGGAGGCTGGCATCAAGAATGTCGTCAACGGCCCAATCACCTACACAATTGACGGTGCGCCCTTGGTCGGTCCAATCCCTAACAAGCGCAATGCCTATTGCATTATTGGTCTTCGCGCAGGTTTGGGTGAAGGTGGTGGGCATGGTTGGTTGCTGGCTCAGCAAATCGTTCATGGTGAAGCGTGTTATGACACGTGGGTGATTGATCCACGTCGGTTCACAAGTCACGCCAATGTGGAGCTTACAGCCCTCAAAGCGATTGAAGATTATCAAAACGAATTCCG
>JBDWKL010000022.1 GCA_039973685.1 Hyphomicrobiales bacterium | reverse complement strand
CCGTGCAGAATTTCTGTCACTGCTTCGTTTGGCGCAGATTATTAAGAAATAACATTCTCACTCCCGAGACTTAAGAACCCTTGTGGGTTTTTAAGCGCGGGGTGGTAATGTTCTGCACCCCGTTTTGCCGTTCGAAAAGTGCTTATACAGGCATTTTTCGGGCGGCTTTTTGCGTTCATCCACAAAATGACGCGATTTGATCGCCCTCATATAGACAAGACTGCCTCATCTCATTATTTCACTCAGTCAAGTATAACGCCAACTGGGATGCAAACATGTCTAAGAGTGAACAGATCACCGCTGCTGTCTTGGTTATTGGCGACGAAATTTTATCTGGCAGAACCAAAGACACCAATTCTGGTTATATAGCTGAGTACCTCACTAATATTGGCGTGGACCTTATGGAAATCCGCGTTGTTTCTGATGACATGGAAACCATCATTGAAACGGTTCGCACTTTGTCGAGCACATACACTTATGTGTTTTCAACCGGCGGTATTGGGCCAACCCATGATGATATTACGGCTGACGCAATGGCGGCGGCTTTCAATGTGGGGATTGACCACAATGACGAAGCAATTGCGATGATGAAGGCGCATTATCCAGCAGATGTTGATTTGAATGAAGCGCGGATGCGGATGGCCCGCATTCCTTTTGGTGCGTCATTGATCGTCAATAAAGCGTCTGCACCTCCAGGCTTCAAAATTGAAAATGTGCATGTGATGGCCGGTGTTCCAGCCGTTATGCGTGCAATGCTTGATGAGGTTGGGCCAACGCTTGCAACTGGCAAGCTTGTTCTTTCTCGCACGCTTCCATTCACCCAAGGTGAGGGGACGATTGCGAAAGGGCTGGGCGCCATACAGGAAGACTTTGACGATGTGTCTATTGGTTCTTATCCAACCATGTTGAACGGTAAATTCGTCACCAATATTGTAATGCGCGGGCGTGATGAACAGCGCCTTGATGCGGCAGAAAAAGCCGTTGCGCACTTAATTGAAACACTAAGCTAGGAACTGGACAATGATCGACCCGACTGCTGATAAATCTTATAATGTTTCGTGGGATCAGTTCCACCGCGATGCCCGCGCTTTAACATGGCGCCTGTCAGAGATTAATCAATGGGAGGCGATTGTCGCGATCACACGCGGTGGGTTGGTGCCTGCTGCGATTGTCGCGCGTGAATTGAACATTCGTCGGATTGAGACCGTCTGTGTTGCCTCTTATCAAAACTACGATAAGCAAGGTGAGCTTGAGGTTATTAAATCTGTCAGCGACGAAGTATTGGCGCTTGGCAAAGAAGGCTCTGGCATTTTGATCGTCGATGATTTGGTCGACACGGGACAGACGGCAGCCGTTGTGCGAGCGATGATGCCGAAAGCGCATTTTGCCACCGTTTACGCCAAACCAAAAGGCCGCCCAATGGTGGATACGTTTATGACTGAGGTGAGCCAAGACACGTGGATTACATTCCCGTGGGATATGGGCCTTGCTTATGCGCCTCCTTTACGTGAAGGCGGTTAGGTCTGTCTTAAACGGATGTAGCTTGTTTTGCTGAGGCTGAGGGTTTCGCGCGGATGAAGAGTTTTTTGAAACCAACACCGTCGATAGAGTAGGGGCGCTCAACCAATACATAGAGCACTACTGAGCCTGCAAAAGCTGCTAACAAAGCGGCCGCCATCAAGAACCAATAAAACAGTTCAGATGTCCATGCAGCTTTGCCCATTACATTTGTGAACACGATAAAGAACGCGTGGATACAAAGACCGTGTATCAGATAAAATGAATAGCTGAGGTTTCCTGCATAGCTTACTGGGCGCCATGCAAAAATTTTGGTGGCCGAGTTATTTGGCATCATTGTGCAATAAATAATCGGCGCGAAAGCCAGAATGAGAAGAGCCTGATTGACAAGGGCTGGCAAAGTAACGCCCAAATCTCCAGAAACACTGAAGAGATAAACCCACGTAAAGCCAAACCACGAAATCAAAGCGAGCGTGCCGCTGCCCTTTGGCAGTGTTTTGTCTTTGGTGATGTTCCAAAATTCCCAAATCAACATACCAACCACGAACATGGCGGCGATATGGTGGTGTCCTGCAAAAATGTGAACGGCAGCAAACAAACCAACCAGCATGCTAATGCGTATACCGAGCGATCTGTTCCAAATGGCCGTGACGGTGAAGAAAATCGGCAGGAAGATGTAGAACGCAAGTTCATAAGACAGCGTCCACGCCACCGTCATCATCGGCTCTATCGGGAACACACCCGGCAAAAGTGCCAAGTTTGCTGTAATGTATTGTAGTTGGTTCCATAACCCATCTGGCAGCTTGCTCTGCGATGGTAGCGCATAAGACAGCACAACATATATGGCAAAAACTGCGAGGAATGCCGGATAGATGCGGCGCAATCTACGGTAGATGAAGGGTAAAATCGGCGTTTTGCCGCGCATCAGTGCGCCATAAAGCAGAAACGCTGAGATGATGAAGAACAAGTTGACTGCGACGTGGGCAAGCGGTTCGAAGTAAACAGCAAACTTCGCAGTCCATGTTTCTGGAGAGAGGTATTTTTCTGCCTGATCATGGAAGTGAGCAAAGAACACAGCTGTTGCTGCCCAACCGCGCATGCCCATTGACGCATCAAATGAGGTCTGCTGCGATGTTGGACGAAGCACCCGTTCAATCAAGGTTTGTTTTTCCATGTTACCCACTATCCATAGAATTTGAAGGGCAGATTAATTGTTAAACGAGAATTATCCGTAAAATGACATGGTTTATCGGATGTAAACAAAAATGGGTGCAAATGCCTAGCGCTTGAAATGACTTTGACTTTTCACTTGCGCTTTAAATTTGTGCTGCTAAACCATGCCCCTATAAATGGTTTGCCCCCTTGGTGAAATTGGTAAACACAGCGGACTTAAAATCCGTAGCCTTCGGGCTTGCCAGTTCAAGTCTGGCAGGGGGCACCATTTTCCTTTAAAATTGACGACTTGAACGCCGCTTACCTGACATCACAGGCGGCGTTGTTTCGCTTGAGGATTTAAAAGCGTTTCCCTGATCTCGAGTTAAATGAGCTTCCAGTTTGTTCTAATTGGTGACTCGTTGCAGATGCCGTCGGTATCACGTTGCTGCTTAGGCAGCTGACTGAATGCTTAAATTATAGACTGCACTGCCTATTTTTTTGCGTTGCACAATTTTCGTGCGTCAGTCAGGTTGCGGCATGATTTCAACGAACGCTTCCATACTTATTGCTGGCGAAACCGTGCATACGCTCACTCTTATAGAGTTGGGCTTGCGCGAGGCTGGGCATGATAACCTTACGGTCACGATGGGCCTTGTCGGTCTTGCTGCGATTATAGAGCAGATCCAACCCCAAGCTATTATTATAGAAATTGGGGCTTCTGCTCACAGTGTGCAGGATGGTGTTCTCCAACTTTGCCGTGCCTTGTCTCTGCCGATGGTGGTGTTTGTCGACAGTTCAACTGAGGCTTTGACACAGTCAGCGATTGAGGCGGGCGTTGCGGCTTATATTATTGATGGCCTTAAAAAAGAGCGCGTGAAACCAATTTTAGAAATGGCGATGAGCCGTTTTGAAGAGCGATCCCGCATGTTGTGTGAATTGGAAAATGCGCGGACTGAACTAGGTGACCGTAAGGTGATTGATCGGGCGAAAGGCTTCTTGATGCAATCTAAAGGGATCAGCGAAGAACAGGCCTATGGGTTGATGCGGAAGACTGCAATGGATCAAAACCGCAAGGTGCGGGATATTGCCAATAACCTGATTTTAGCCGCTGACCTTTTGAAATAATCTCAGCCTGACGCACAAATTTTAGGCAAAAAATATTGCACCGCACAATTTGGGATTCTTTTTAGGCAGTTTCGAATGGCTCTCATCCAGTCATGATCTGTGGAATTCGTATTTATATAGCAATATCAAGTAGTTATATATTTTTATCTCGTTTGGCACACTAGTTGCTAAACAATTAACGCGCAACGAATGCGCTCAAACAAATTTGTCCAACGGCGGACATTACATAAGCAAAGCTGCTCAAAGATCTTACGCGCTGGTTAATCCTCCCAAGGCGCGTGAGTGTTTTTGGGCAGCTTTTTTGTTTCGGCTTCGGCCACTAAACAGGAGTTTCAAAAATGGCGTTTTGGAAAAACACCAAAGATAAATTGATGGTAGCAGGTGCAGGGCTTGTCGGTGCAATGATGACATTGGCCGTCACCTCTTTTACACCAGCCCATGCAGAGGTTTTAGAAGTTGAGAAAGACGAGCTTACGTTTGGCTTTATCAAGCTCACAGATATGGCGCCGCTCGCGGTTGCTGCTGAACTTGGCTACTTTGAAGACGAAGGACTGTTCGTCACGTTAGAACCGCAAGCAAACTGGAAAGTGTTGCTTGACCGTGTGATTACGGGTGAGCTGGACGGGGCGCATATGTTGGCGGGTCAACCGCTTGCTGCGACCATTGGCTTCGGCACAAAAGCTCACATTGTGACGCCGTTCTCTATGGACTTGAATGGCAATGGCATCACAGTCTCAAACGAGATTTGGGATTTGATGAAGCCCAATGTGCCTAAGCAAGCAGACGGCAAACCTCAGCATCCAATTAGTGCATCTGCACTTAAGCCAGTTGTTGAGAAATACATTGACGAAGGCAAGCCTTTTAACATGGGCATGGTGTTCCCAGTTTCCACACACAACTATGAGCTTCGCTATTGGCTAGCTGCTGGTGGTATTCACCCAGGCTTTTACTCAGGAACGGATATATCTGGTCAAATTCAGGCTGAAGCACTGTTGTCTGTGACGCCACCACCACAAATGCCAGCAACACTCGAAGCAGGCACAATCTATGGGTATGCCGTAGGCGAACCATGGAACCAGCAGGCAGTTGTGAAAGGTATCGGTGTTCCCGTGATTACTGACTATGAACTTTGGAAGAATAATCCAGAAAAAGTTTTCGGTCTTACAAAAGAGTTCACTGAGAAAAATCCAAACACAACGATTGCTCTAACAAAGGCGCTTATTCGTGCGGCCAAATGGCTGGATGAAGACAACAATGCCAACCGCCTAAAGGCCGTCGAAATTCTATCACGCCCTGAGTACGTTGGTGCAGACCAAGACGTTATTGCAGCCTCCATGACGGGTACATTTGAATATGAAAAGGGCGACGTTCGCTCTGTGCCAGATTTCAACGTGTTCTACCGTCATTTTGCGACATACCCGTTTTACTCAGATGCAATTTGGTATCTCACACAGATGCGTCGTTGGGGCCAAGTTACGGATCAAAAACCTGATAGCTGGTACGATGAAGTCGCTAAATCTGTGTATCTGCCAAGCATCTATTTGAAAGCTGCGAAGCATCTTGTTGATGAAGGTCACGTCGATCAGAAAGACTTTCCATGGGGAAGCGATGGCTACAAAGCACCAACGCCAGCCGAAGATATCATCGATGGTATTCCTTACAACGGCAAAGAGCCTAACGCTTATCTTGATAGCCTGAATATTGGCTTGAAAGGCAAGCAACAGGTCAAAGGTGATGACGTCGTCGGTGGCTAGCGCTCCGACCTTGTGAGGCGGCATTCCAGAGCTCAATGAGTGCTGCCTCACCTTTAAAACTCTCCCAAGATGATGCGCAATTTTGCGCAACCGACGACAAAAGGTAACGAAAAATGGCAAATGTTTCTGATGCGGGCGCGGACATCGCTGCCCCGAAACGCGAGAAAATTTTTACCCTCATAAACAAAGCAAGTGGCTGGCTTGATGCTCTTGGTTTGTCATGGTTGACGCCAATCCTAAAAATGATTGCTGGCGATAACCCTAAAGAACAGCTGTCTGAATTAAAGCGTGTTCTGCTCATTCCGCTGATTGGCATTATTGGCTTTTTGGTTGCATGGGGCGTGTTGGCGCCGCAAGTTCAAACATCACTCGGTGCCGTGCCTGGACCAGCCCAAGTTTGGGAACAGGTGGGTGTTTTGTGGGCAGACCATCAGCGTGAACGCGCCAAAGAGGTCGCCTTCTTTGAGCGGCAAGAAATACGTAATCAAAAGTTCATTGATGCGGGAAAACCTGAGAAGGTGAAGCAGCGTAAATATACGGGCAAGCCGACCTATTTTGACCAGATCATTACGTCGCTTTTCACCGTTGGTCTTGGCTTCTTGATTGCAACAATCATTGCCGTGCCGCTTGGTATAGCATCCGGCCTATCGCGTAGTTTCAATGGCGCGATTAATCCGCTGGTTCAAATCTTTAAGCCCGTGTCACCGCTGGCGTGGTTGCCCATCGTTACCATGATCGTGGCGGCGACTTATTCCAACCCTTATGACTGGATGCCGAAGTCATTGTTGATTTCTGCGGTGACTGTGACGCTTTGTTCTATGTGGCCAACTTTGATCAACACAGCGCTTGGTGTGGCGTCGGTTGATAAAGACTTGATGAATGTCGGTCGCGTGCTTCAGCTTCCAACTTGGAAGACAGTCACGAAGCTTGTTTTACCATCATCACTGCCGTTGATCTTTACAGGTCTGCGCTTGTCATTGGGTGTGGGCTGGATGGTTCTGATCGCCGCTGAAATGCTCGCGCAAAATCCGGGCCTTGGAAAGTTTGTTTGGGATGAATTCCAAAACGGTTCCTCCACCTCGCTTGCTAAAATTATGGTCGCTGTCGTCACCATCGGTATTATCGGCTTCCTGCTTGATCGTTTGATGTTTGCGCTACAAACCGCCTTCACCTTCTCGGCTAACCGATAGGGGTATAGATCATGACGATTTTAGAAATTTCAAACCTATCAAAACATTATGGAGAGGGCGCTGCCCGCAGTGATGTTTTGACGGATATTAATCTCAAAGTGGAAGAGGGCGAGTTCATTGCGATTGTCGGGTTTTCCGGCTCTGGCAAAACCACGCTTATGTCTCTGCTTGCAGGCCTTATTGAACCGGATGCTGGCGGGATCATTTTCAAGAACAAAGAGATTGATGGCCCAAGTCCTGACCGCGGGATTGTCTTTCAATCCTACTCCTTGCTGCCGTGGCTAACTGTCTATGGAAATGTTGAGCTTGCTGTCTCTGAAGTATTCAAAAAGCAGTCAAAAGCAGAGCGCGCTGCGACCATTGATAAATATATTGATATGGTTGGCTTGTCCCACGCGCGAGATCGCAAGCCCGCCGAACTTTCAGGTGGTATGCGCCAGCGTGTGGCTGTTGCTCGTGCCTTGGCAATGCAGCCTGAATTGCTCTTGCTCGACGAACCACTCTCAGCGCTTGATGCATTGACCCGCGCCAAGCTTCAGGATGAGTTTGCGGATATTTCCGAGAAAGAGAAGAAGACGATCATCCTCATCACTAATGATGTGGATGAGGCAATCTTGCTGGCTGATCGGATTATCCCTTTAACACCAGGGCCAAAGGCGACTTTAGGGCCTGAATTCAAGGTTGATCTTGCAAGGCCCCGTGATCGCGGCGCTATGAACTCGAACGAAGACTTCATCAAGCTGCGTGCAGATGTAACGGCATATTTGATGGAGATTGGCTTAGAGCGTGGTGCTGATTTAGAAAGCGAGATCTTGCTTCCCAATGTGACGCCGTTTTTCAACAAAGATAAGTTGCCGGAAGTTTATGAAAAGGCGACCAAATCTAGCTCGCTAAATGACGATCGTTATCTTGAATTTTCTCAATTGACCAAAGTGTACCCAACACCAAAGGGACCACTGACCGTTATTGAAGATATTGATTTGAAGATGAAGAAGGGTGAATTTATTACCCTGATTGGTCACTCTGGTTGCGGCAAGTCGACGGCACTTTCTATGGTGGCGGGTCTTAATAAAATCACCAAAGGCTCCATCATTCTAGATGGCACGCACGTAACAAATGCAGGTCCTGATCGTGCCGTTGTTTTCCAAGCGCCAAGTCTGCTCCCATGGCTCACGGCTTATGAGAATGTAGAGTTAGGCGTTGAGAAAGTTTATCCAGACGCCAGCAAAGCTGAAAAGCGCGATGTTTGCGAATATTACCTCTCAAAAGTCGGTCTGAGCGATAGCATGAACAAGGCAGCTGTTGATCTTTCAAACGGCATGAAACAACGCGTTGGTATTGCACGCGCCTTTGCTTTGTCTCCTAAGCTTCTGCTTCTCGATGAGCCTTTTGGCATGTTGGACAGTCTCACCCGTTGGGAGCTGCAAGATGTTCTGATGGACGTTTGGAAACGCACGCAGGTGACAGCCATTTGCGTAACCCATGATGTGGATGAAGCCATTTTGTTGGCTGACCGCGTGGTGATGATGTCAAACGGACCAAATGCTCGCATTGGCAACATTATGGAAGTGGATCTACCGCGTCCACGTTCACGCAAAGAACTGTTGAACCACCCAGATTATTACGCTTACCGCGAAGAGCTTCTTGATTTCCTTGAAGCCTATGAAGGTGGCGCTGATCCGAGTGAAGAACAATTAAAATCAATCGAGGAAAAACGCGCGTCACGGATTGCCCGTCAACGCGCTTCAGCTTCGGAGGCTGCAGAGTAATGAATAAACAAAAACTCGTTGTTGTTGGCAACGGTATGGCACCTGGCCGAATTCTTGAAGATCTCTTCGATCAATCGCCTGATGCTTATGATGTCACAATTTTTAACGCTGAACCGCGTGTGAACTATAACCGCCTCATGCTTTCTCCCGTCCTATCTGGAGAAAAGACATATGAAGACATCATCACCCATGATGATGATTGGTACGCAAAGCACGGGATCACGCTTCATAAGGCTGCACGAGTGTCTGCGGTGGACCGTGATGCTAAAACGGTTACTTCTGAAACTGGCATTACTGCATCTTACGACAAGCTCGTGATCGCGACGGGTTCTAACCCGTTCATCATCCCTTTGCCGGGGCATGATCTTGATGGGGTGCTCACCTATCGCGACCTTGATGATGTGGAACGCATGATTGAGGTGTCCCGAGATGAAGGCACTGCTGTCGTCATTGGTGGCGGGCTGCTTGGTCTTGAAGCGGCGGCTGGTCTGAAGATGCAAGGTATGGACGTTGTGGTCTTGCACCTTATGCCAACCTTGATGGAGCGCCAGCTTGATCCTGCTGCTGGTTATCTTTTGGAGCGCGCTTTTGAAGAGCTTGGCATTCGTGTGATGACCAAAGCGAACACTCATGAGATTGTTGGCGAGGACGGTAAAGTTGCAGGCGTGCGGCTTGATGATGGCACGTTGATTGATTGTGAAATGGTCGTTATGGCCGTTGGTATTCGCCCAAGCATGGGGCTTGCAAAAGAGATCGGTCTTGATTGCAATCGCGGTGTGTTGGTGAGCGATGATATGCGTACTTCAGACCCTGACATTTTCTCCGTTGGTGAATGTGTAGAGCACCGCGACCAATGTTACGGCCTTGTCGCGCCGCTTTATGAAATGGCGAGTGTCATTGCTGAGAACTTAACTGGTGGCAAGGCTGAATACACGGGGTCTGTTACTGCAACTAAGCTGAAAGTAACGGGCATTGATCTTTATTCCGCTGGCGACTTTGCTGAAGCGCCGGACCGTGAAGAAATCGTTCTTCGTGATGCATCCAGTGGCGTTTATAAGCGGCTTGTCTTGAAAGATAACAAGATCATCGGTGCTGTTTTGTATGGTGAAACATCTGATGGCCCTTGGTTCTTTGATATGCTGAAGAAGGGAACCGATGTTTCTGAAATGCGCGAAACATTGATCTTTGGCCAAGCCTATCAAGGAGGCGCACCGCTGGACCCCTTGGCGGCCGTTGCAGCCTTACCGGATGATGCAGAAATCTGTGGTTGTAACGGCGTTTGTAAAGGCAAGATCGTTTCAACCATCACGGAGCTGGGTTTAACCTCGCTTGATGATGTGCGCTCACACACAAAGGCATCGGCCTCTTGTGGTACCTGTACGGGGCTTGTCGAGCAATTGATGGTTCACACATTGGGGGACGGTTATAACCCCAATGAGGTCGCTGCCATGTGTCCTTGTACCGACCTTGGCCATGGTGATGTGCGTCGTTTGATCAAGGCGAAAGGCTTGAAAACCATTCCAGCTGTTATGCAAGAGCTTGAATGGTCTACGTCAAATGGCTGTGCCAAATGTCGTCCGGCTCTCAACTATTATCTGGTCTGCGATTGGCCTGATGAATATGCGGATGACTATCAATCCCGCTTCATCAATGAGCGTGTTCACGCGAACATCCAAAAAGATGGAACCTATTC